>DATDMW010000287.1:0-5046 GCA_036518595.1 Burkholderiales bacterium | reverse complement strand
CAGAAGGCGTTGATCCGGCCGTTGTGCTTCTCGATCTGCGCGAGGTGCGCCTCGAGCACCTCGACCGGGCTCACCTGCCGCTCGCGCATCAGGCGCGCGAGCTCGACGGCGGGAAGGCGCGCCAGCCCGTTCGCCATCATTCCACCCGCGCCCCGGAGCGCCGGATGATGGCGCCCCACTTGGCGGTCTCGGCGCGCACGAAGGCGGTGAACTGCTCGGGCGTCATCGTCCTCGGCTCGACGCCGACACGCGCGAGTCGCTGCGCGGTTTCCGGCCGCGCGAGACCGCGCGCCGCCGCCTCGTTGAGCCGAGCGACGATTTCGCGCGGCGTGCCGGCGCGCGTTCCGAGGCCGATCCAGGTCGTCGCCTCGTAGCCGGGAAGGCCGGACTCGTCCACGGTCGGAATCTCCGGGGCGACGGCGAGCCGCCGCCGCTCGGCGACCGCGAGCGCGCGCAGCTGTCCCGTGCGGATGTACGGAATGGTCGCGCTGACGTTGACGAAGCTCACCGAGACGCGCCCCGCGAGCAGGTCGGCCGTCGCCTGCGCGGCCGAGCCCTTGTACGGGATGTGCGTCGCCTCGACGCCGGTCATCGCCTTGAACAGCTCCATCGCGAGGTGGCCGGTGGAGGCGACCGCCTGCGAGGCATAGTCGACGCGCCCGCCCTGCGCCTTCATCCAGGCGATCAGCTCGCGCACGTTCGTCGCCGGCACCGACGGATGCACGACGAGCAGCAGCGGCGACACGCCGAGCAGCGCCACCGGCAAGAGGTCCTTCTCCGGGTCGAACGGCATCTTCGCCATGAGCTGCGCGTTGATGGCGAACGGACCCGTCGGCGCGACGAAGAACATGTGCCCGTCGGCCGGCGCCTTGAGCACGATCTCGGCGCCGATATTGCCGTTCGCGCCGGGACGGTTCTCGACGACGAAGGGCTCGCCGAAGCTGCGCGCGAACTCCTCGGCGGCGAGCCTCGCGAGCAGGTCGACCGAGCCGCCGGGCGGGCTGGTCGCGATCACGTGCACGGGACGGCCGGGCCAACTTTCGGGCTGGGCGCCCCCCGACGAGGGAAAAATCACGACGGCCGCGATCAGAAGGACGGACAGGCGCTCGATCATGCGCCGCAATGATACTTGAGCGCACTCAGCGCGTCCCCGGTGGTTTATCATCGAGGCTCGCGTGTCCACAATATAAGAAGGGAGGGGACATGGGCTGGATCGTGCTCGGCGTGCTCGCCGCGCTGGCGGTATGGCTGATCGTCATCTACAACGGACTGGTCGGCCTGCGCAACCGGTTCAAGAACGCCTATTCCCAGATCGACGTTCAGATCAAGCGCCGCCACGACCTGATCCCGAACCTGGTCGAGACGGCGAAGGCCTACATGGCGCACGAGCGCCAGACGCTCGAAGCCGTCATCGCCGCGCGCAACAGCGCGGCCGGCGCCGCGCAGCGCGCCGCCGCGAACCCCGCAGACCCCGACGCGATCCGCGCCATGCAGGCCGCCGAAGCGGGCCTCACCGGCGCGCTCGGGCGGCTGTTCGCGGTCTCCGAGTCGTATCCCGAGCTCAAGGCCAACCAGACGATGATGCAGCTCTCGGAGGAGCTGACCAGCACCGAGAACCGCATCGCGTTCGCGCGCCAGGCCTACAACGACTCGGTGATGGAATACAACACCGGCATCGAGAGCTTCCCCAACAACTTCGTCAAGGGCTTCGGCAGCTTCCCCCCGGCGACGCTGCTCGAGGCGACCGAGTCGCCCGAGGAGAAGAAGCCCGTCAAGGTGTCCTTCGGCTAGCGCCGGCCGAAGCGTCGTCCCTTGGATTTCTTCGAGCAACAGCACCGGGCGCGGCGCCACACGGCGCTGATGGTGGTGCTGTTCGTCGCGGCGGTCGCGGCGATCGTGGCGGTGCTCGACGGCGTGGCGGCGGTCGTCTACGCGGTGCTCACCGTGGCCGAGGCGCCTACGCTCTCGGGATTGCTCGCCCGGACGCCCCGGGGCGTGTACTACGCGACGAGCGCCGTGGTCCTCGGGGCGATCGCGATCGCGACCGGCAAGCGGCTGTGGGAGCTTTCCGAGGGAGGCGCGGCGGTCGCCGACCTGGTCGACGCGCGCCGCGTCGAGCGCGATACGCAGGACGCCGGCGAGCGGCGGCTGCTGAACATCGTCGAGGAGATGGCGCTCGCGTCGGGCATCCCGGCTCCGCTCGTCTACCTCATGGACCGGCAGACTTCGATCAACGCCTTCGCGGCCGGCTTTTCGCCCTACGAGGCGAGCGTCATCGTGACGCGCGGCGCGCTCGAGCGCCTGGACCGCGACGAGCTGCAGGGCGTGGTCGCGCACGAGTTCAGCCACATCCTGAACGGCGACATGAGGCTCAACATCCGCCTGCTCGGCGTGATCTCCGGCATCGTGGTCATCGGCACGATCGGCGGCTACCTCATGCTGCCTCCCGACCCGGAGAACCGCGGGGATCGCACGGTCAATGTCCAGATCCAGTTCTTCGCCCTCGGCCTGGTGCTGTGGCTGATCGGGTCAATCGGCGTGCTCGCGGGCCGCATCATCAAAGCGGTCATCGCGCGGGAGCGCGAGTTCCTGGCTGACGCCTCGGCGGTCCAGTTCACTCGCAACCCGGACGGGATCGCAGGAGCGCTGTTCAAGGTGTCCGAGCGCGGGAGCGTCGTGGCGACGATGCACGCCGAGGAGCTCTCGCACATGTGCATCGCGGAGCCCGTCAACCTCTACTTCGAGTTCCCGTGGCTGCGGTCGCACCCGCCGATCGACAATCGCATCGAGCGCGTCCTCGGTCCCGGCGCGAAATACATTCTGCGCGATCGCGCCCGGCGCGCGGAGCAGGCCGCCCTGGCCGCCAAGCCCAGCCCGGTCGCGACCGAGCTGGGGAGCCCGCTCTATGCCCGCGCACTGGAGCCCATTCGCACCACGGCTTCCGCCGTGCTCGCGAGCGTCGGGCGGCCGTCCGAGGACCACGTCGATTACGCTCAGCGGCTGCTCGCCTCGCTGCCTCCTGACTTGCGCGGCGCGGCGCAGTCCGCCGACGGCGCGAGAGCGCTGGTGTACGCCTTGCTGCTCGGAGACGGCGAGATGCGCGCCGCGCAGCTCCGGGTTATCGCGGATGCCGCGATCGGCTCGCGCGCGAGTGCGCTCGCGGACGCTCTTTCCAGGCTCGACGCGCGCATCGTGATGCCGCTGCTCGGGCTCGTGATCCCGACCCTGAAGGTGCTCGCTTCGCAGGAGCGGGAGACGGTCCTGCAGACCGCGCAGCGGCTCGCCGAGGCGGATCACAAGATCTCGCTGCACGAGTTCGCGCTGCTCACGGTGCTCAGGCGTCGGCTGGGCGCCGACGCCAAGGGCCCGGGCCCGGTCCGTTATCGCGAAGTCCGCGAGGTGAGCAAGGAGGCGACGCTGGTGCTCTCGCTGCTCGCGCAGGCGGGCGGCGGGGCCGAGCCGGCGCTCCTCAAGGGGATGGCGGCGCTCGGGCTCGGGAGCGGCATGACGATCGAGCGCTCCGCGCTCGGCCTGGCCGCGGTCGAGTCGGCGCTGCGCGAGCTGGCGCTGCTCGCGCCGCTCAGGAAGCCGCTGCTCATCAAGGCGTGCCTCGACGTCGTGATGGCCGACGGCAGGATCGCCGCCGCCGAGGGCGAGCTGATGCGCGCGATCTGCGCCGCGCTCGACACGCCCCTGCCCCCGATACTCGACGCCGCACCGCGACAGGCCGTCGCCGCGGCGCAGACGAACACACGTGGTGAATACGCTGCAGAGGAGAGACATGCAATCTGATCGTCCGACCGCGTCCGGCCGCATCGCCGGCGCCCTCCCTATCGTTATTTGTGCCTTGCTGTTCGGCTGCGCCTCGTCCGTGCCGCGGCCCGACGCGATCGGGCGCGGGGACTACGACGCGGTGCGCCGCTACGCGAGCGCGCTGATCCAGGAGGAGATGGAGCGCGCCGGCATCGCGGGGATGAGCATCGCGCTCGTCGACGATCAGAAGGTCGTCTGGGCCGAGGGCTTCGGCTACGCGGACCGCGAAGGCCAGTTGCCGGCGACGGCGGATACGATCTACCGGATCGGCTCGATCACGAAGCTGTTCACGGCCACCGCGGCGATGCAGCTCGCCGAAGCCGGAAAGATCGACATCGACCAGCCGGTGTCGGCGGTTCTGCCCGGGTTCTCGATGCACTCGCGGTTCCCGGGCGCGGGTCCGGTGACGCCGCGCCTGCTGATGACGCACCACTCGGGCCTGCCGAGCGACATCCTGCACGGCTTCACGCAGGCGCACCCGGCGTCGCTCGCGGAGACCGAGCAGGAGCTGCGGAACACCTGGCTCGCGTATCCGCCGGGAGAGCTGTGGTCGTACTCGAACGTCGGCTTCTCGCTCCTCGGGCGCATCGTCGAGGTCGCCGCGGGCGAGCCGTACGCGGAGCACCTCGACCGCGCGATCTTCCGCCCGCTCGGGATGGAGCACAGCTGGATCTCCCCGGGGATCTCGACGCGGCCCGGCTCGGCGAAGGGCTATCGCAACGGCCACACGCAGGACGACTTCATCCTGCGCGACGTGCCGGCGGGCGGCATGAACTCGACGGTGCGCGATCTCTCGAAGTTCCTGGAGATGGTGTTCGCCGACGGCCGCGCGGGCGGGCGCCAGATCATCCGGCCCGAGACGCTGCACGAGATGATGCGCGTGCAGAATGCCGGAAACCCGCTCGACCTCACCTACCAGATCGGCCTCGCCTGGGCGCTCGGCCCCGTCGGCGACCTGGTGCTGCCCGAGGGCGAGCTGATCGCGCAGCACACGGGCGGGACGATCACGTTCCACAGCCAGCTGATCGCGCTGCCGAAGACCAAGCTCGGCATCGTCGTGCTCTCGAACTCGCAGGCGGCCCGCACCGTCGTCGGCAAGGTCGCGCACGCCGTGCTCAAGGCGGCGTACGAAGCGAAGACCGGCATCCGGCCGCCCGAGCGCCACGAGCGCACCGCCGACCGCCGGCCGCTCCCGCCCGAGCTGGTGCGCGCCTGGGAGGGCGAGTACGCCAC
>DATDMW010000286.1:0-2924 GCA_036518595.1 Burkholderiales bacterium | reverse complement strand
TCGCGAACCTGATGCAGGCGCTGCGCGGCACGGCCGGCATCTCGGGGATGATCCTCTTCATCATCGTCGGCGCGCTCACCTTCTCGCAGATCCTGTCGTTCTCCGGCGCGAGCAACGGCGTGGTCGAGTCGATCGCGGGACTGGGCCTGCCGCCGATGGGATTGATCGCGGCGATGATGCTGGTGCTCGTGTTCCTGGGACTGTTCGTCGAGCAGGTGAGCATGATGCTGATCACCCTGCCGATCTTCATGCCGCTGGTGCAGAAGATGAACGTCGACACGGTCTGGTTCGGCGTCATGTTCCTGATCTGCATGCAGCTCGGGCTCTTGCTACCCCCCCACGGCCTGTTATTGATGACGATGAAAGGAGTGGCGCCTCCGCAGGTCACGATGGGCCATATCTTCAAGGCCGTGCTGCCTTACATCGCGATGAGCCTGCTGCTGCTCGCGCTCGTCTTCCTCGTCCCGGAAATCGCCGTCTGGCTGCCGAGGGTGCTGGTCTAGAATAGCGGCATGGAACGCTCTTTCACGAAGGAGGTCGAGCTCCTCCGCCTCGGCCGCGGCCAGGTCTTCCACGGCGAGGGCATCCTCGCCGTCACCAAGGCGCTGCTGCAGTCGGGCGTCTCGTACGTCGGCGGCTACCAGGGCGCGCCGATCTCGCACATGATGGACGTGCTGAACGACGCCCGCGACATCATGGGCGACCTCGGCATCCACATCGAGACCAACGCCTCGGAAGCGGGCGCCGCGGCGATGCTCGGCGCCTCGATCAACTACCCGATCCGCGGCGCGGTCGCGTGGAAGTCGACCGTCGGCACCAACGTCGCCTCGGACGCGCTGTCGAACCTCGCCTCCGCGGGCGTGCGCGGCGGCGCGCTGATCGTCATCGGCGAGGACTACGGCGAGGGCGCCTCGATCATCCAGGAGCGCAGCCACGCCTTCGCCATGAAGTCGCAGATCTGGCTGCTCGACCCGCGGCCCGAGCTGCCGACCATCGTCCGGATGGTCGAGAAGGGCTTCGAGCTCTCGGAGGCGTCGGCGACGCCGGTGATGCTCGAGCTGCGCATCCGCGCCTGCCACGTGCACGGGTCGTTCGAGACCCGGGACAACGTCCGGCCCGAAATCTCGACGAAGCGGACGCTGGACGCGCCCGACTTCGACTTCGGCCGCATACCGCTGCCGCCCTCGACCTACGCGCAGGAGCGCGTGAAGGTCGAGACAAGGGGGCCCGCCGCGGTGCGCTTCGTGCGCGAGCACAAGCTGAACGAGATCTTCCCGGGCGAGCTCGCGAGCGTCGGCATCGTCTGCCAGGGCGGGATGTACAACGCCGCGGTGCGCGCGCTGCAGCTGCTCGGTCTCGCCGACGCGTTCGGGGCGTCGAAGATCCCGATCTACGCGCTGAACGTCACCTACCCGCTGGTCCCGGAGGAAGTCGCCGAGTTCTGCGCCGGCAAGAGCGCGGTGCTGATGGTCGAGGAAGGCCAGCCGGCGTACCTCGAGGACGCGCTGCACGCGATCCTGCGCAAGGCCGATCTGCAAACCAGGGTTCACGGCAAGGACTGCCTCCCCGAATACGATGGGGTCTTCCCCATGGCCGGCGAGTACACCGGCGAAGTAGTCCTCGCCGGCATGGCGAAGTGGATCGAGAAGATCGCGCCGCAGGTCGCGGGACTCGACGCCGCCGCGGCGCACGCCGCGCACGAGCGCCTGACCGCCCCGAAAAAGCGCGCCGCCGAGCTGCTCGGGGCCCTGCCGCCCCGCCCGCCCGGCTTCTGCGTCGGCTGCCCCGAGCGCCCCGTGTTCTCGGCGATGAAGCTGCTCGAGCGCGAGCACGGCGCCTTTCATATCTCGGGCGACATCGGCTGCCACACCTTCTCGACGCTGCCGCCCTTCAACATGGGCAACACCGTGCTCGGCTACGGCCTCGGCATGGCGTCGAACGCGGCGATCGAGCCGATGTTCTCGCGCCGCACGATCACCGTGATGGGCGACGGCGGCTTCTGGCACAACGGCCTCACCTCCGGCATCGCGAACGCCGTCTTCAACAAGGATGACGGCATCCTCGTGATCATGAAGAACGGCTACACGTCGGCGACCGGCACGCAGAACATCCCGTCGTCTCCGCACCAGACCGAGTGGAAATCGGGCGACATGGGCATCGAGCGCGCGCTGCGCGGCATCGGCGTGAAGTGGCTGAAGTCGGTCTACACCTATCGCGTCGGCCGGATGGCGAAGGTGCTGCGCGAGGCGATGACGAGCTCGTACCGCGGGCTGAAGGTGATCGTCGCGGACGCCGAGTGCCAGCTCGAGCGGCAGCGGCGCATCCGCCCGCAGGTCGCGGCCGACCTGGCCGCGGGCAGGCGCGTGGTGCGCACGCGCTTCGGCGTCGACGAGGACCTGTGCACGGGCGACCACTCGTGCATCCGCCTCTCGGGCTGTCCGTCGCTCACGGTGAAGCCGAGCTCGGACCCGCTCAAGGTCGACCCGGTCGCGCACGTGAACAACGGCTGCGTCGGCTGCGGCCTGTGCGGCGAGGTCGCGCACGCGGCGGTGCTGTGCCCGTCGTTCTACCGCGCCGAGGTGGTGCAGAACCCGCGCGCCTGGGACCGCGCGCTCGCTGCGCTGCGCGGCGCCGTGATCCGCGCGCTCGCCCCGCGCGAGCGCGCGCCTTCGGCATGAGCGCGCTGCCCGAGCGTCCGATCACCATCCTCGTCGCCGCCCTCGGCGGCGAAGGCGGCGGCGTGCTCGCGGACTGGATCGTCGCCGCCGCGACCGCGCTGGAGTTTCCCGTGCAGAGCACCTCGATCCCCGGAGTGGCGCAACGCACGGGCGCGACGACCTATTACATCGAGATCTACCCGGCGAAGAGCACCGACCTCGGCGGCCGGCGCCCGGTGATGACGCTGACGCCGGCGCCCGGCCACG
>DATDMW010000285.1:0-2555 GCA_036518595.1 Burkholderiales bacterium | reverse complement strand
CAACGCGGCGTGGGCTTGAACTGGGAGCAGGTGTTCGGCAACATCCAGGCGCTTGCCCAGGTCGCGCGCTCGCAGAAGGCGACGGGTTGTACCGAGAGCGCGACGATCACTTGCGACAACACCGAGTCGACCAGCTACATGGTCGGCGCGAGGTACCTGTTGTCGAAGCGCACCGCGGCCTACGTGACCTACAACAAGACGACCAACAAGTCGAATGCCGCCGCCGACTACACCGCCGCGTCGTACACGGCCAACCCGGCGGGCTTCCCCGTCGGCGCCGACCCGCGCGTGTGGGCGATCGGCCTGATGCACAACTTCTAATCGGCAAAAGACCGAGAAGCAGTGACTTGAACGGGCGCCTTCGGGCGCCCGTTTTTATTTCCGCGTCCGCGGGCGGCACCGGGCCGGCGTGCGCGATAATGGCCTGACATGACTCCCGACCGCATCATCCTCGAATTCGACCGCGCGCTGCGGACCGTCTTTGGCGTCGGGGCTGCCGAACGCGCGTCGCCCGCGCAGGACCTCGACGAGCCGGCGCTCGACCCGACCGAGCGGCATCACGCGGCCGCCCTCATGAGAGTGAACCACTGCGGCGAGGTCTGCGCGCAGGCGCTGTACCAGGGTCAGGCGCTCGCGTCCGACAACGATGCGATCCGGCGCGAGCTCGGCCGCGCGGCTCGCGAGGAAGCCGACCATCTCGCCTGGAGCGCCGAGCGCATCGCCCAGCTCGGCGGCCGTCCGAGCCTGCTCAATCCGCTGTGGTACGCGGGCTCGTTCTGCGTCGGTTACGCCGCCGGCCGGCTCGGCGACGGCTGGAATCTCGGCTTTCTCGCGGAGACCGAGCGCCAAGTCGAGCGGCATCTCGAAGGACACCTCGGGCGGCTTTCGCCGCGCGACGAGCGCACGCGCGCCGTCATCGAGCGCATGCGCGACGAGGAAGCGGGGCACGGCGAAAAAGCGAAAGAGCTCGGCGCTCGCGAGCTTCCCGCGCCGGTCCGCCGCGGCATGCAGCTCGCCGCCCGGATCATGACGACGCTGGCGTACCGCGTCTGAGCGTCAGTCCTCGACGATCTCGTAATCGTGCGAGATCGCGGCCGTCTTGCCGAGCATGGCGGAGGCCGAGCAGTACTTGTTGTGCGAGAGCTTGATCGCGCTTTCCACGAGCGACGGCTTCAGCTCCTTGCCGCGCACGACGAAATGCATGTGGATCTTCGTGAATACCTTCGGATCCGTCGGCGCACGCTCCGAGGTCATCCGGACCTCGCAGCCGCTGATGCGCTGCCCGCTCTTGCGCAGGATCACCACGACGTCGTAGGCGGTGCAGCCGCCGGTGCCGGCGAGCACCGTCTCCATCGGGCGCGGCGCCAGGTTGTGGCCCCCGCCGTCGGGGGCGCCGTCCATTACCAGCGCGTGGCCGCTCCCGGTCTCCGCGACGAAGCTCATGCCGTCGCCGCCGACCCACTTCACGGTGCATTCCATTGCCGGGTTCGCTCCTTTCGCCGCGAGGCGGGCATTATATATTCGCGAACAACCCTTTAACGCGGAGAGCGCGAGCCGCACCCACGTCCGAGGTTCGGCGAATCAGGTTTGACACCCTCGGACTTCTTCAATAAAATCACGCCCTTTCGTCGAAGTCCCGAGCTTCCTCAGGCAACCGTTATGACCACCTACTCCGCCAAGGCGCGCGACATTAAGCGCGACTGGTACCTCGTCGACGCCGACGGCAAAGTCCTCGGACGGCTCGCCGCCGAGATCGCGCGCCGTCTGCGCGGCAAGCACAAGCCCGAGTTCACGCCGCACATGGACACGGGCGACTTCATCGTCGTCGTCAACGCGGCCAAGCTGCGCGTAACGGGCAACAAGATCGAGGACAAGCTGTACCACCGCCACAGCACGTACCCGGGCGGCGTGTACACCACGACTTTCGGCAAGATGCAGAAGCGCTTCCCGACGCGCGCGCTCGAGATCGCGGTGAAGGGCATGCTGCCCAAGGGGCCGCTGGGCTACGCGATGTTCAGGAAGCTGAAGGTCTACGCGGGCCCCGAGCACCCGCACGCGGCGCAGCAGCCGCGGACTCTGGAGGTCAAGGCATGATCGGCGAGTATTACTACGGCACGGGGCGGCGCAAGAGCGCGGTCGCCCGCGTCTTCATCAAGCCCGGCAAGGGCAACTTCATCGTCAACGACAAGCCGGCGAACGAGTACTTCGGCCGCGAGACCAGCCAGATGGTCGTGCGTCAGCCGCTCGCGCTCACGAACAACCTGAGCAACTTCGACGTCACGGTAAACGTGGTCGGCGGCGGCGAGTTCGGCCAGTCGGGCGCGGTGCGTCACGGCCTCACGCGCGCGCTGATCGAGTTCGACCCGGCGCTCAAGCCCCTGCTCAGCAAGGCCGGGCTGGTGACGCGCGACGCGCGAGAGGTCGAGCGCAAGAAGGTCGGCCTGCACAAGGCGCGCCGACGCAAGCAGTTCTCGAAACGCTGAGGCGGAATCGCGGGATCGGGAAGCCGCCTTCGGGCGGCTTTTTCGTTTATGGCGTCGCCGAGAGGCGACGCC
>DATDMW010000284.1:0-3495 GCA_036518595.1 Burkholderiales bacterium | reverse complement strand
GCGCCATCAGCGCGACCGGCGCGAAGCTCCTCACCGGGTCGTACGGCAGCTTCCTGTAGATGGCGGGCGCGACGGCGAGCGTGCCCAGGTGTCCCATCATGATCGTGTGGCCGTCGGGCGCGGCCTTCGCGGCCTCGGCCGCGCCGATCGTGCCGCCCGCGCCGCCGCGGTTGTCGATCACCACCGGCTGGCCGAGACCCTCGCTCATTTTTTGCGCGAGCGCGCGGGCGAGGATGTCGGTCGAGCCGCCCGGGGGGAAGGGGACGATCAGGTGCAGCGGACGGGAGGGGAACGGCTGGGCGTGCGCGAAGGCGGAGAGCAGCGCGAGGGCGAGGGAAAAGCAGATCCTTCGCGCTGCGCGCTCAGGATGACAAGGCATCAGCGCCCCGCGCCCAATTGATCGGCCATCCAGTCGGCGGTCTGGTCGCGGTAGCGGTACCAGAGGTTGTTCACCACGTGGTTGCCGCCCTCGATCACCGAGAGCACGCACGGGCCCGACACCTCGGCGGCGAGCTGCTCGGCGTGCGTGTGCGGCGTCAGGCGGTCCTTCGTCCCGGCGACGATGTAGATCGGGCAGGTGATGTTCTTCGCGGCGCCTTTCAGCGTCATGCGCAGCGCCACCTTCCCCGCCTCCTCCAGGTTCGCGCTCTTCGAGCGCACGCGGAAGGTCTCGACGTTGATCGACGGGCGCCCCTCGAACGAGGCCGAGCGCGCGTACGGGCCCGAGAGCGCGACGCAGGCCTTGAAGCGCTTCTCGAACGCGGCCGCGCGCGGCGCGTAATAGCCGCCGAGCGACACGCCCCAGACGCCGATGCGATTCGCGTCGAGGTCCTTGCGCGTCTCGACGAAGTCGACGACGGCCTTCACCGGCTTCTCGTACTCGGGGCAGATGGCGAAGTCGTACTCGGCCTCGCCCTGCCCCGGCCCGTCGAACGCGAGCGTCGCGAGGCCGCGCGCGAGGAAGCGGTTCTCGTAGTCGTCCATCTCCTCCTTCGCGGAGTCGAGGTCCATGCACATCACGACGACCGGCGGCTTCGCCACGCTTCGGGACGAAAATGCGGGCTTGCGGAGATTGCCGTAGAGCGTCTTCCCCTCGTACGGGATCGCGACGCGCTCCCCCGGCGGGTCGAGGAAGGGCAGCGCCTTGTTGCGGCACTCGACCGCTTTTGCGTGCGCGCGCTTCAGCTGCTCCATGTCGATCACGAACAGAAATTTCCCGAAGTGGTAGCACACCGCGGCGCGCGTCCAGTGCGCGCCCGCGGAGAGCTTCTTCCCCTTCGCCGCCGCCTCGTCGCCCAGCTTCTCGTGGATCGCCGCGCGCTCCGACCACAGCCGGCACCAGTCCTCCCAGCGCTCGCACGCGGCCGTGACCTGCTCGAAGTCGGAGAGCGGCACGCCGTTCGCGACGAAGCGCGGGGCCCAGTGCGAGATCGCGGCCTCGACGCGGGGGTCTTTTTCGGGTTTGGGGACGGCGGACATGGTTCGGTTCTCCTCTACGAAGCTATGCACCGAGCGTCACGAAATAGCCGGGCGCGTAGCGCTCTCCCGCGCGCGCGCCGGGCTTGAAGGTCTCGGCGAGGAGGGCGAGCTCGGGCTTCGAGAGCGCGAGATCGACCGCGGCGACGTTCTGCTCGAGCCACTTCTGCTGCTTGGTGCCGGGGATCGGGACGATGTCGTCGCCCTGCGCCAGCAGCCAGGCGAGCGCGACCTGCGCCTGGGTCGCGTCGTGGTCGGCCGCGATCCGCTCGATCGGCTCGAGCAGCTTCAGGTTCTTCTCGAGGTTGCCCGGCTGGAAGCGCGGCTGCTTGCGCCGCAGGTCGTGCGGCGCGAGGTCCTCGAGCGAGCGCACGTTCCCGGTGAGGAGCCCCCGGCCCAGCGGAGAGTAAGGCACGAAGCCGATCCCCAGCCGGCGGCACTCGGGCAGGATCTCGGCCTCGACGTCGCGCGCCCAGAGCGAGTACTCGGTCTGCAGCGCCGCGATCGGGTGCACCTTGCACGCGCGCTCGAGCGACTTGCCGACCTCGGAGAGGCCGAGGTACCGCACCTTCCCCGCCTCGACCAGCCGGCTCATCGCGCCGACCGTCTCCTCGATCGGCACCTCGGGGTCGACGCGGTGCAGGTAGTAGAGATCGATGTGATCGATCCCGAGGTTCTTCAGGCTCGCGTCGCACGCCTCGCGCACGTACGCGGGCCTGCCGTTGTAGCCCTTCTTCCCGTCGGGCAGGTCGAAGTTGCCGAACTTGGTCGCGAGGATCACCTGGTTCCTGCGGCCTTTGAGCGCCTGGCCGAGCAGCCGCTCGTGCCGGCCTTTCATGTAGCGGTCGGCGGTGTCGAAGAAGGTGACGCCGAGGTCGACCGCGCGCTGCATCGTCTCGATCTGCACCTGGTCGTCGCGCTCGCCGAAGTTCGTGGTCGCGCTGCCGGCGCCGAGGCCGATGGCGGAGACCGTGGGGCCGTTCTTGCCGAGCTTGCGGTATTTCATAAAAGGATGACCGGCTAGTCGGCCTTGATGCCGGCGGCGCGAATCAGCGGGGTCCAGCGCGCGACCTCGGTGCGCACCCACTCCGCGAGCTCCTCGGGCGTCGACGGCGCGGCCTGCACGCCCTGCTTGAGCAGCGCCTCCTGCGTCTCCTTCGCGCGCAGGATGTCGCCGATCTCGCGGTTCAGCTTGAGCACGATCGGCCGCGGCGTCTTCGCCGGCGCGAACAGGCCGAACCAGAGCTTCGCCACCATCCCGGGAATGCCCGCCTCGGTCGCGCTCGGCACCTCGGGCGCGCCGGGGAAGCGCTCGGCGCTCGACACGGCGAGCGGGCGCAGCTTGCCGGCGGCGAGCTGCGCGTGCGCGGTGAGCGGCGACAGGAACGACACCGGCACCTCGCCCGAGAGCACCGCGGTGAGCGCGTTGCCCGCGCTGCGGTAGGGCACGTGCTGGAGCGGGATGCCGGTCACGCTCTTCAGCAGCTCGCCCGTGAGGTGGCTGATCGAGCCGTTCCCCGCCGAGGCGTACGAGAGGTCGCCCTTGCGCTTCGCGTACTCGACGAACTCGCGCGCGGTCTTCACCGGGACCGCCGGGTTGACGACGAGCACGGTCACGCCGGTGGCGACCATGGTCACCGGCTCGAAGTCCTTCACCGGGTCGTAGGGCAGCGTCTTCTCGTAGAGCGTCACCGCCGACACGAACGGGCCCGCGTGCCCCATCACCATGTTGTAGCCGTCGGGCGCCGACTTCGCGACGACGTCGGTGGGGATCGTGCCGCCCGCGCCGGCGCGCGAGTCGACGATCACCGGCTGTCCCCAGCGCTCCTGCAGCTTCTGCGCGAGGTAGCGCGAGAGATAGTCCGCGGTCGAGCCCGTGCCCTGGCCGAAGATGCGGATCGGCTTCGAGGGGTAGCTCGCGGCGGGATCCTGGGCGTGCGCGGCTTCGGGAAGAAAATGAGCGAGGAAAGCGAGAGCCAGGACGAGCACGGCGACGGATCGCATTCGGACCTCCTCAGA
>DATDMW010000283.1:0-2528 GCA_036518595.1 Burkholderiales bacterium | reverse complement strand
CGGACGCGGGCGTGCGCTGGACCCCGACGCTGGAAGACCGGTCTCCGGACGGCGTGAGCTGGACGCCGACGCTGGAAAAGCGCCGGCCTTAGCGCCGCCGGCTCAATCGCGCGCCGCGAGCACGAGCGCGTAGATGCCGAGCGCGATGAAGCATGCGAGCGACCACTCGGGGATGCTCAGTCCGAGGAAGGTCCAGTCGACCGCCCCGCATTCGCCCGAGCCGCGCAGGATGCGCTGCAGGCCGCCGAGCGGCCCGAAGCGCGAGAGGAGGTAGTCCAGTCCCGGACCGCACGAGGGGCGCTCGGCCTCGGGCGTGTGCTGCAGCCAGACGTGCCGGCCGGCGATGGCCGTGCCCGTCACCGCGAGCGCGAAGAGCAGCACGCCGTAGATCCACGCGCCGACCCGGCGAGGGCGGTGGATCGCGGCGACCAGGAAGAAAATCGCCATCGCAGCGAACACCACGCGCTGCAGGATGCACAGCGGGCAGGGCTCGAGGCCCCTGGCGAACTGCAGGTAGTACGCGAACGCGAGCAGCCCCGCGCACACCAGGAACCCGATCGCGTTGCCGGGACGGCGCGAGAGAATGAGGCGCAGGGGCCCGGCGCCCGCGCCGGGGGATACGGCGTCGTTCATGAACCAGCCTCCATACCGGGAGTTTACACTTCCTCTTTTGCGCGGACCGGAAAGCCGTCAGAATTCCGGCTGACAACAATTCAGGGAGACCGCCATGTCGGGCCACGGTCACGGGCACGTCGACCCGTCGAACAAGAAAGTCGCGCTGCTCATCTCGGTGCTCGCCGTCGTCCTCGCCTTCGCCGAGACGCTCGGCAAGGGCGCGCAGACGAACGGCCTGGCGGCCAACATCGAGGCGTCCAATCTCTGGGCGTTCTACCAGGCCAAGACCATCCGCATGACGACGCTGCGCACCGCCGCCGAGAGCGCCGAGGTCGACCTCCCGGCGAGCGGCACGAAGAAGGACGCGCTCGCGAAGAAGATCGCAGACTGGAAGAGCACCGCCGCGCGCTACGACTCCGAGCCCGAGACCGGCGAGGGCCGCAAGGAGCTCTCGGCGCGCGCCAAGGTCGCCGAGAGCAAGCGCGACCGCGCAATGGCCGCGTACCACCAGTACGAGATGGCGTCGGCGCTGGTGCAGATCGCGATCGTGCTCGCCTCGGCGCACATCATCACGGGCGTCGGCGCGCTCGTGTGGATCTCGGGCCTGCTCGGGCTGGGCGGCGTCGCGTTCTGCCTCATCGGCTTCCTCGCGCCGATGTCGGTCCACCTGTTCTAGCGCGCCGGGCGCGCGGTGATCCGCGTCTCGCTCTCGCCGCTGTCGAACGCGGCGCTCCTGCTCGCGCTCTTCGCGGCGCTCGAGATCGGCGGCCTGGGGCTGCTGTTTCCGCTCGAGGGACGCTTTCTCGACGCGCTGGTCAGAACGCACGCGTCGGGGCTCGAGCCCGATCCGGATATCGTCATCGTCGATATCGACGAGGCAAGCCTCGCGAAAATGTCCGAGGTCGCCGGAAAGTTCCCCTGGCCGCGCTCCGTGTATGCCGACCTGGTACTTGGCATCGAGGGGCAGCGTCCGCGCGCCATCGTCTTCGACCTGTTCTTCAGCGAAGAGGATTTCTACAACCGCGAAGGCGACCGCGCGTTCAACGCCGCGCTCAAGGGTCTCAGCAACGTGTACTTCCCGATCCAGCGACTCGACGAGAGCACCGACGCCAACGGCGTGCCGATCGCCCGGGTAGCCAAGGTGCTCGCCTTGGGCCGGACCGACCGCGCGCAGCCGAACGCGCGCATCCAGCTGCTCCCACCGCAGGCGCTCGACGAGGTTCACTGGCGCCGCAGCGGCATCGTCAATTTCGTGGAGGACACGGACGGCGTCGGCCGTCGCTACTGGCTCGACATGCCCGCGTACGGATGGCGCCTGCCGTCGCTGCCGGCGCGCGTCGCCCGCGATCTGGGCTTTCCCGTCCCGCCGGGCGAGGACATCGTGCTGAACTGGCGCGGACGGGCGCGCGCGTTCCAGCACATTTCGTATGCCGACCTGTACGAGGATCTGTTGCGCAAGAATCCGAAGCGTCCGCTGGACGAGCTGAGGAACAAGATCGTGATTGTCGGCGTGACCGCGACGGCACTCGGCGACCGGCGCGTGACGTCGCTCTCCAACGTGTACCCGGGGGTGGAGATCCTCGCCACGGCGCTCGACAACCTCAAGAACCGCCGCTGGATGCGCCCGACGCCGGGCTACCTCGAGTGGGGCCTCACGCTGCTGCTCCTCGCCTTCGTCTGGGAAGCCTTCCGCCTGCGTCGCTATCCCCTCGAGATCGGGGTTGCGCTCGGCGTCATCTCGGGAGTCCTCGTGGCGGGGTCCTACATCGCGCTCGGCGCCGAGCGCCTGGTGCCGGTGTTCACGCCGCTCGTCTTCGCATGGTCGCTTTATCTCTATGGCGCGGTGCTCGCATACATCAGCGAGCGCCGGCATCGCCAGCACGCGGTGCGCATGTTCTCGCGCTTTCTGAACC
>DATDMW010000282.1:0-6852 GCA_036518595.1 Burkholderiales bacterium | reverse complement strand
GCGCTCCGCCGCGAGCGGAAAATGCGGCAGGTCGACCACGCGGCCGGAGAACGCGCGCTTCGACACGTCGAGCGCGTCGGCGGGGTTCGGGACGTGGCGGATGCCTTCCAGGCCGTCGGCGGCGTAGTCGGCGCCGGTGAGCACCGTCACGCCCGGCGTCGCGCCGGCGTCGACGCGGACGATGCGCGCGTGCGCGTGCGGCGAGCGCACGAACACGCCATGCAGCTGGCCTTCGAGCGAGAGATCGTCGGTGTAGCGGCCTTGCCCGGTGAGAAAGCGCTGATCCTCGACGCGCGGGACGGAGCGGCCGACGTAGCGCGTCACTTGAGCCCGTACCGCCCTTCGGCGTCGCGGGCGAGCCGGCCGCCCGAGCGCAGCGATTCCAGGACGAGCACGATCTCGCGCCCGTCGCGGCTGCCGGTCGCCGCCATCAGCTGCTCGAAGCGCTTCGGGCCGTCGGCGAGCGCGGCCTCGACGGAGGCGAACCTTTTGCCGTCGAAACGCGGCGGCTCGGGGATCCGGTGCTCGATCGACTGCGCCTGGCCGAACGGCAGCGTGCAGTCGAACCCCGCCTTGGCGCCGGTGCGCGCGCCCGCAAGCGAAGGATCGAGCGGCAGCGCGCGGAAGCCGGCCTGCACGACGAGATCGCGATCGGCCTGGAAGCGCGTCGCGAGCGCCCAGTCCATCTGCGCGTCGGAGAAGACGTCGATGTCGGGGTCGACGACGAACACGTGCTTGACGTTCGCGAGCGAGCCGAACGCGGCGGCGATCGCGTTCCTCGCCTCGCCCGGGACGCGGCTGCGCAGCGCCACGCGCAGGTTGAACATGCCGCCCGAGGACGGCGTCGCGTGCACCGCGAGCGGCTCGCGCACCGCGGTCTCGAGCGCGCGCCACACCATCACCTCGGTGCGCAGGCCGTTCAGCTGCGCGGTGTCGGTGCGGCCGAGCAGCCGCCCGCCGATGGTCGCGGTCTGGAACAGCGCGTCGCGCCGGCGCGTGATCGCGGCGAGATGGAAGACCGGGTTCTGTTTCACCGCGCCGTAGTAGCCGAGGAACTCGCCGTACGGGCCTTCGGCCTCGGCGTGGCCGCGGGCGTCGAGCGTTCCCTCGAGCACCCACTCGGCGTCCGCCGGCACGCGGATGCCGCTGGTCACGCACTTCACGACGGGCAGCGGCGCCGCGCGCAGGCTCGCGACCAGGCCCAGCTCGTCGACCGGCAGCCGCAGCGTCGCCGCGACGTAGTCGACCGGGTGCGCGCCGACGACGAAGGCGACGGGCAGCGGCTCGCCCCGGTTCGCGCTCGCCTCGTAGATCGCGCGCAGGTCCGACGGCGCGTTCAGGTCGACGCCGGCCTCGGTGCGGCCGCGCAGCATCAGGCGGCGGACCCCGACGTTGGTCCAGCCGCTCGCCGGATCGCGGACGTAATCGATCGAGGCCGAGAGGTACGGGGCGCCGTCCATCCCGTGCTGCAGGTTCGCCGGCAGCTTCGTCAGGTCGGCGTCGGCGCCCGTCCAGACGACCTCCTGGACCGGCGCCTGCTCGCGCGGCACCTCGATCACCTCCGGGGCGAGCCTCGCGCGGCGCAGCACCTCGGCGAGCAGGCCCTCGGGCGCGACGCCGAAGGCGCGCGCGAGCCGCGCGCGGCTTCCCATGACGTTGCCGACGAGCTGCGCCCCTTCCGGACCGACGCGCTCGAACAGGACCGCGCTATCGCTGCCTTCCAGCGCCGGCGCGACGTCGGCCAGGTCGGCCGGCCCGGGCACGAGGCGCGCGTCGCCCGATTGCTGCAGCGCTTCCACGAACCGCCGCAGGCGGTAGCGCTCGCAATCGACGCGCTCCTGCGGACCGGGCTTCTCCGGCTTCATGCTCCTCCTTCGCGACGGCGCCTATCGTATCACCGGGCCGCGATTGCAACTCCCGCGCGGCGGGGAATAAACTGACCCCGACTCCAAGGAGGAACCCCATGGCGACTTTCAAGTTCAACGTCGACGGCAAGCCGGTGTCCGTCGACGCCGATCCCGACATGCCGCTGCTGTACGCGCTGCGCGGCGACCTCGGCATGACCAACCCGCACTTCGGCTGCGGCCTCGCGCAGTGCGGCGCGTGCACCGTGCACCTGAACGGCGAGGCGATCCGATCCTGCGTGATGCCGGTCGCGAACGTGCAGGGGAAGAAGGTCACCACGCTGAAAGGGCTCGGCACGCCGGAGAAGCCCCATCCGCTCCAGGCCGCGTACGTCCAAGAACAGGTGCCGCAGTGCGGCTACTGCATCAACGGCTGGATCATGACCGCCGCCGCCTACCTCAAGAAGAACCCCAAGGCGAGCGAC
The DNA here is from genome assembly GCA_036518595.1 of Burkholderiales bacterium. Classification (GTDB taxonomy): domain Bacteria; phylum Pseudomonadota; class Gammaproteobacteria; order Burkholderiales; family SG8-39; genus VBDM01. Next base: position 4,523 of record DATDMW010000282.1, on the reverse strand, counting down.
GCCCAGATCCGCGACGCGCTCGCGGGCCTGAAGTGCCGCTGCGGCACGCACGTGTCGATCCTGCGCGCCGTGAAGCGCGCGCAGAAGCAGATGGCCTGAGGAGACGACGATGAACGCACCCATCACTGCGATTTCCCGCCGCGAATTCCTCAAGGCCTCGGGCGCGCTGATCGTGAGCGCGTCGCTCCCCGGCTTCGTCGCCGAGGCGCTGGCGCAGGCCGACGCGCCCGCCGGCGCCTTCGGCGCGACCAGGCCCGCGGTGGTCCCGACCGAGCTCGACTCCTGGATCGCGGTCGGCGCCGACGGCCGCGTCACCGCCTTCTTCGGCAAGATGGACATGGGCCAGTCGCTCGACATCGCGATCGCGCAGATCGTGGCCGAGGAGCTCGACGTGAACGTCGAGAAGGTCGACGTCCTCATGGGCGACACCGCGCTCACCTGCAACCAGGGCGGCGCCTCGGGCTCGACCGGCATCTTCGAAGGCGCGAAGCCCCTGCGCAAGGCGGCGGCCGAAGCGCGCCGCGTGCTGGTCGGCGCGGCGTCGTCGAAGCTCGGCGTGCCGGCGGAGTCCTTGCGCGTCGACGACGGCGTCGTCGCCGCGGTCTCGGACCCGTCGAAAAAGGCGACCTACGCCGAGCTGATCGGCGGCAAGTACTTCAATCACCCCGTCGAGTGGAACAAGAAGATCGGCAACCCGATGGACATCGAGGTGCCGGCGAAGGTCAAGTCGCCCTCCGAGTACCGCGTCGTCGGCAAGTCGCCCGTGCGCCGCGACCTCGTATCGAAGGTGTACCGCACCGAGCCCTACGTGACCGACGTCTCGATCCCGGGAATGCTGCATGCGCGCGTCGTGCGTCCCGAGCGCGCCGGGTGCGCGGTCGGGTCGGTCGACGAAGCGTCGATCGCGGCCGTGAAGGGCGCGCGCCTGGTCCAGGAGAAGAACTTCGTCGCCGTGGTCGCCGAGCGCGAGTGGGACGCGGTGAAGGCCTCGCGCGCGCTCAAGGTGAACTGGACCGAGACGCACAAGGATCCGTTCCCGCCGATGGCGGACCTGCACGAGCACATCCGGCGCGCGCCCGTCGTGCATCGCGAGGAGCCGGTGAAGAAAGGCGACGTCGGCTCGGCGTTCAAGCGCGCCGCGCGCGTGGTCGAGGCCGAATACGAGTGGCCGTTCCAGTCGCACGCGAGCATGGGTCCCGGCTGCGCCGTGGCCGACGTGCGCGACGACGGCGTCACCGTCTGGTCGGGCACGCAGAAGCCGCACTTCACGCAGGAGGGCGTCGCCAGGATCGTCGGCGTGGCCCCGGAGAAGGTGCGCGTCATCTGGGTGCGGGGCCCCGGCTCGTACGGGCGCAACGACGCGGGCGACGCGGCGCTCGACGCGGCCTTGCTGTCGAAGCTCACGGGCAAGCCGGTGCGCGTGCAGGGCATGCGCCGCGACGGCATCGCCTGGGACCCGAAGGGGCCGGCGTCGGTGCATCGCGCGCGCGCCGCGCTCGACGCGTCGGGCAACGTGCTCGGCTACGAATTCACGAGCAAGGCGTTCTCGCGCGTCAACATCGCGACCAACGAGGCGAACCCGCAGGACAGCCTCGCCGGCATGGAGATCGGCGTGGCGCCGAAGCCCGGGATCGGCTACGGCAACCCCTCGGATTCGTACGGCTTCGAGAACAAGCAGTACGCCTGGGAGGTCATCGCGCCGCTGCTCGATCGCTGCTCGCCGTTGCGGACGTCCCACCTGCGCGACCCCGTCGGGCCCGATATCCATTTCGCGGCCGAGCAGTTCATCGACGAGCTCGCCGTCGCGGCGAAGATGGATCCCGTGGAGTTCCGGCTGAAGCACGTCACCGCGCCGCGCGACGCCGCCGTCATCAAGGCCGCGGCCGAGAAGGCGGGATGGAAGCCGCGTCCCGGGCCTCGCGCGCGCCGCTCGGGCGACGTGATGCGCGGCCAGGGCATCGCGTACGCGACGCGCGGCGGCACCATCGTCGCGGTCGTCGCGAACATCGAGGTCGAGCGCAAGACCGGCCGCATCTGGGCGAGGCGCGTCACCGTGGCGCACGACTGCGGCCTGGTGATCAATCCGACCGGCCTGCGCTACACCATCGAGGGCAACGTCGGGCACGGACTGTCGCGCGCGCTGTTCGAGGAGGTCCGGTTCGACCGCGACAAGGTCACCAGCGTCGACTGGATGAGCTACCCGGTGCTCGAGATCCGCGACGCTCCCGAGACGGTCGACGTCGTCGTCATCAATCACCCGGAGATCGCGCCGACCGGGGCGGGCGAGCCGACCATCCGCGTGATGCCGGCGGCGGTCGCGAACGCGTTCTACGACGCGACCGGCGTGCGCATCCGGCGCGCGCCGCTCACGGCCGAGCGGGTGAAGGCGGCGCTGGCGAAGGCCTGAAGAACAGACCCGCCGCGAGGCGGGTTTTGCGGGGAGGGAGGCTCCATGGAGATGCTCGCGCTCGCCGCGCTGGCGTTCCTCGCGACGCATGGCGTCGCCAGCACGCCGCTTCGCGGCGCGCTGGTGCGCTCGCTCGGCGAGCGCGCGTACCGCGGCCTCTACGTCGTCGCCGCGTTCGCCACGATCGGCTGGATGATCTGGGCGTTCCGGCGCTCGCCCTTCGTCCCGCTCTGGGACGGCGGCGAGTTCAAGGCGTGGGCGATCGCGCTCATGCCGCTCGTCTTCATCCTGCTGGTGTGCGGCGTCACCGTGCGCAATCCGACCGCGGTCGGCCAGGAAGGCGCGCTGCGCTCGACGGACGATCCGCGCGGCATCCTGCGGGTCACGCGCCATCCCGTCCTGTGGGCGATCGGCCTGTGGGCGCTGGTGCACCTCGCCGCGCGCGGCGACGCGGCGTCGGCGATCTTCTTCGGCGCCTTCGCCGTTCTCGCGCTCACGGGGACGATGCTGATCGACGCGCGCAAGCGCCGCACGCTCGGGGTCGAGTGGACGCGCTTCGCCGACGTGACCTCGAACGTCCCGTTCGCCGCGATCGCGCGCGGGCGCAACGCGCTGCGGCCCGCGGAGATCGGCTGGGGCCGGCCGCTCGCGGGGCTCGCGCTCTTCGCCGTGGTGCTGCTCCTCCACCCGTGGCTGTTCGGCGCGCGCCCCTGGTGATGCGCGGGAGTGACGCATCCCGGAAGGCCCCTTACAATGGGCCTGCCCGGCCGAACCCCCGATGACTCCCCAGGAAATCCAAGCCCTCCCGCGCCAGAGCGTGTTCGCTCCGGGCGCCCTCACCGAGCGCCTCGTCGTCGAGAAGCAGGGACCGGTCGGCTGGCTGACGTTCAACAACCCGGCGAAGCGCAATGCGGTCTCGATCGACATGTGGGAGGGCATCCCGCGGGCGCTCGAGCGCTTCGAGCAGGACCCGGCGATCCGCGTGATCGTCCTCTCGGGCGCGGGCGACAAGGCGTTCGTCTCGGGCGCCGACATCTCGCAGTACGAGAAGGACCGCTCGACCGCTGAGGGCATCCAGCGCTACAACCGCATCTCGAGCGCGGCCTGCGAGCGGCTCGAGGCCTGCGACAAGGTGACGCTCGCCATGATCCGGGGCTACTGCCTCGGCGGCGGCGTGAACGTCGCGCTGTGCTGCGATCTGCGGCTCGCCGCGGACGACGCGCGCTTCGGCGTTCCGGCGGCGAAGCTCGGCCTCGGCTACGGCGCGGGCTCGCTCAAGAACCTGGTGGACACGATCGGCGCGGCGTACGCGCGCGAGGTGCTGATCACCGGGCGGCAGTTCGGGGCCGACGAGGCGAAGGCCATGGGATTCGTGCACCGGGTCGCGGCGGCCGCCGCGCTCGAGGCGCTCGCGCTCGAGTACTGCGCGACGGTCTCGGAGAACGCGCCGCTCACCATCCGCGCAGCGAAGCGCATCGTGCGCGAGCTGCTCCAGCCGAACGACGCCTTCGACGCCGACGCGTGCGCGGCCTGGGTGCGCGAATGCTTCGAGAGCCAGGACTACGTCGAAGGCCGCAGAGCCTTCATGGAGAAGCGCAAGCCCGCGTTCCAGGGCAAATGAAGAGGAGAACGAGATGAAGAATGCACTCGCGTTCGCAACGGCCGTCACGGCCGTCGTCGCCGCGGCCGGCAACGCCGCCGCGCAGACCTACCCGAGCCGTCCGGTCACGCTGATCGTGGGCTTCGCCCCGGGCGGCGGCACCGACACCGTCGCACGCGTCATGCAGAAGAAGGTGGGCGAGTACCTGGGCCAGACCGTGGTCGTCGAGAACCGCGCCGGCGCGGGAGGGACGATCGCCGCCGCGGTCGTCGCCAAAGCCGAGCCCGACGGCTACACGATCCTGCTCGCGACCATCGCCGCGCTCGCGGTCGCGCCGCACCTGAACTCCAAGCTCCCGTACAACCCCCTCAAGGACTTCGCGCCGATCTCGATGGCGACCGAGTCGGGCAACGTGCTGGTGGTGCACCCGTCGGTGCCCGCCAAGACGCTCGCCGAGTTCGTGAAGCTCGCGAACAGCAAGCCGGGCGGGATCGCCTACGGAACCTCGGGCGTCGG
>DATDMW010000281.1:0-8838 GCA_036518595.1 Burkholderiales bacterium | reverse complement strand
CGCGATCTTGTACAGGCCCCCGCGCTGATAGGTGTCGAGGTAGTTCAGGCCGACGGCCTTGTGGCGCACGCGCGCCTCGCCCGGGCCGGGATCGCCGACCTGCACGTCCTCCCACTGCATGACTTCGGGCCCGCCCTGCTTCTGGATTCGAATCGCCTTCGGCATCACTCCTCCTGGTTGAAAAGCAGCGTTCAAACGAACAAAGTGAGCACGCCGGTGTAGCCGTAGAGCCGGTCGTGCGAGATCTCGCCGTTGCAGAAGAACCCGACCATGGGGAAATCGCCGAGCTCCTGGCGGATGATCTCGAGCTCCGCGGACTTGTGGCCGAACATCTGCGCGCCGCGCCCGATGCACGAGTAGTACAGGCCGCCGCGCGGAACGCCGCGCAGCTCCGCGCGCAGTCCTTTGAGCATGCGCACCAGGTCCTCGCGCGCCGCCTCGCCGTCGCGGCGGCAGAACATGATGCTCATGCCCTGCTCGACCGGCGCTCCGATCGCGAACAGCTTGTTCCGCGGATCGATGCCGACGACGTTGCGCGCGAGGTAGTCGCCGGTGTCCGATCCCGGGACGGAAAGGCCCACGAGCACGTGGCGCGCCGCCCGGCCCAGGTCGCGGGCGAGATCGTCGCCGATCTCCTCGCGGAACACGTCGAGCGCCGGCCGGTCGTCGAGGGCGGCGATGACGTTGCGCTCGCACGACGTCACGCGGTGGCGAACCGGCGCGTGCGTATCCGAGCGCGTGAGCGGCGCGCAGCCCTGCGTGAGCCGGGTCGCGATCGCGACGTCCGACGAGAAGATCACGCCCGAGAGCCCGCCCTGCAGCACCTCGTTCGCGATCTGCACCGTGCGCGTGCGCGAGCTCGACAGCCCGCCGACGAGGAAGCCGCTGTCCACCTTGCGCGACATGTCGTCGATGAGCTCGGGAATGTCGGGCGTTTGCGGGTCGCCGTGCACGACCGCGAAGTTGCCCGCGAGCGAGCCCGTGAGCGTGCGCGTCCCGGCACGCGGCGGACGCTGGCGCCCCGAGAAGACGCGGTAAGAATCGGGCGGAAACGCGCCCAGCATCACCGACATCGCCGGCTCGTCGAGGTATTCGGTGCCGGTGGCGATCACGCCGATCCCGACCGTGCCGACCCACTCGTCGACGCCGGTCTCCTCCTTCAGGTAATCGAGGAGCTCGGCGGCGTGCGCAGCGTAGTGGTCGCTGAAATAGAGGAAGCCGAGGTTGGCTCCGCGCGGCCCCGAGCCGAGCGTCTCGGCGCAGCCGCGGGCGGCGTCCTGCCAACGACGCGCCGACGCATGCGCGTGCCGGAACGTGAGGCTCATTTCTTCCCGGGCTCCTTGTCCTTCCCGGGGCTGGCCGAAGAGGAAGCCCCGGCGCTCGTCGATCCCGAGCCGGCGGAAGGCGCCTGCTGCAGCATCTTCAGCCACGCCTCGGCGAACCGGCGGCCGGCCTCGCCCGCATCTCCGCCGCCGGGAGAGCCCTTGGCCTGCGCGCCGCCCTGCATCGCGGCGAGCGTCGCACGCTGCATCTCGAGCCCCTGGATCGTCATCCGCAGCGCGGCGAGGTTCATGTTCAGCCAGTTCTCGACCGACTTCAGCTCGGCGATGCGCCGGTCGACCTCGCCGACATCGAGCGTCGGCGCCATCACCCCGGGCAATCCCATGGGCGCCCAGAGGCTCTTCATGAATTCGAACGGGTCCGGAGACTGGCTCATGGGGTTGGCGGGCGGGGCGTGCTGCGGGGCGCTTCCAGTCTAGTGCGCGGCCTCCAAAAATTCCAGTACCTCGGGACGCCGCGCCATGGTGTCCTCGTACCCCAGGTCGATCAACGCCTGGCAGAAGCCCTTCTCGAACAGAAGGTAGCTCGCCAGCGTCGAGCCGTTGCGGTTCATCGCGCCGATGCCGCGCAGCAGGAAGCGTATCGTCCACGGCAGATCGGGCAGGAAGCGCACCGCGATGCGCTCGAGCGGCTGGCTCGGCTGGATGACCAGCACCTTGATCTTCCGCAGCGGCAGGCCCGCCTCGCGCAGGCGCTCGGCCGGGATCAGCGAGATCGTGCGGTTGATGCGGTGCAGCCGCTCGATGTCCACGTAGAGGCTGTCGAGGAAGATGCTGTTCAGCGCATGGCCCGCGACCTGCGCAAGCGACGGGTAGAGGCTCGAGCGCACCCGCGGCGGCTCGACGTTGACGTGCCGCCCCGTGCCGATCACGAGCACGCGGTCCGATCCGAGGTGCAGCGCCGGGCTCACGGGGGCCATCTGGCGCATCGAGCCGTCGCCGAAGTACTCGCGGTTGATCTTCACCGCCGGAAAGATGAACGGCAGCGCCGAGGAAGCCATGAGGTGCTCGACCCCGATCGGCATGGCGGCGCCGACGCGCTGCGTGCGCTCCCACGCCTCGGTGCCCGGACCGCCCTGGTAGAAGCTCACGCTCTGCCCGGACGAGTAGCCCGAGCAGGTGATCGACACGGCGTAGAGGTGGCCGTCGTCGATGTTCTGCTGGATGCGGCCGAAGTCGAGGCTGCGCGCGAGCAGCTCGGCGAGCGGCGTGTTGTCGAGCAGCGATACCGGGCTCGAGCGCGCGATCAGCATCATCGCCGCCAGCCAGCGCGCCCCGGACCTGGCCACGGCGAGCGGGTCCGAGCGGTAGACGTGGTGCACGCGGCAATCGGCCCATACGTCGAGCAGCTTCTCGACGCCCTCGCCGAAGTTGTTCGCGAACACGGCGAGCGTCGCGGCGTTGATCGCACCGGACGAGGTCCCGCACAGGATGGGGAAGGGGTTGCGCTCGGGCCGCGCCATCAGCTCGCTCACCGCCTTCAGCACGCCGACCTGGTAGGCCGCGCGGGCGCCGCCGCCCGTGAGGACGAGCCCGGCTTTCGGCTTGGTCGGTTCCATGGTGATCGCCGCGCTGTTCTTGTCGCTGAGATCCGTGGGCGAAGCGCGGAGTTTAGCCGCTCTAGCCCGGCCTTGCGAACAGCCGCATCTGCTCCCTCGCCGCGTTCACGTCGACGACCGTCAGCGCGGTGACGTTGACGATCCGCCGCACGGTCGCCGAAGGCGTGAGGATGTGCACCGGACGCGCGGCGCCCAGCAGGATGGGGCCGATCGTGATGCCGTCGCCCGCCGCCGTCTTCAGCAGGTTGAAGGCGATGTTCGCGGCGTCCAGCGTCGGCATGATCAGCACATTGGCCTCGCCTTTCAGGCGCGAGCGTGGAAAGCTCGCCAGCCGCAGGCTCTCGTTGAGCGCGGCGTCGCCGTGCATCTCGCCCTCGATGTCGAGCTCGGGCGCGTTCCGCTCGAGCAGTGCGAGCGCCTCGCGCATCTTGCGCGCGCTCGGCGCGTCGCTCGTGCCGAAGCTCGAATGAGACAGCAGCGCGATCTTGGGCGCGACGCCGAAGCGGCGCACCTCCTCCGCGGCGAGCACCGTCATCTCGGCGATCTGCTCGGCGGTCGGGTCCAGGTTCACATAAGTGTCGCAGATGAACACCGTGCGCTTCGGCAGCATCACCACGTTCATCGCGTAATAGTGGTTGACGCCGGCGCGCCGGCCGATGACCTGCTCGATGTAGCGCAGGTGCAGCTCGTGCGTGCCGAAGGCGCCGCAGATCATGCCGTCGGCCTCGCCGCGGTGGATCGCCATGGCGCCGATGAGGGTGTGATGGCGGCGCATCTCGATCTGCGCGTACTGCGGCGAGACGCCGCGCCGCTCGACCAGCTTGAAGTACTCTTCCCAGTATTCGCGGAAGCGCGGATCGTACTCGGGGTTCACGAGCTCGAAGTCCTTGCCGGGCGCGATTCGCAGCCCGTAACGCTCGATCCGGCGCTCGACCACGGCGGGCCGTCCGATCAGCACCGGCGCCGCGAGGCCCTCGTCGATCACCACCTGCGCCGCGCGCAGCATGCGCTCGTCCTCTCCCTCGGCGAAGATGATGCGCCGCTTCGGGCCTTCCTTGGCGGCGGCGAAGATCGGCTTCATGATCAGGCCGGAGGTGTAGACGAACTGCTGCAGCTGGTCCTTGTACGCCTCGAGGTCCTCGATCGGGCGCGTGGCGACGCCCGAGTCCATCGCGGCTTTCGCCACCGCGGGGGCGATCTTGGCGATCAGCCGCGGGTCGAAGGGCTTGGGGATGAGATAGTCGGGGCCGAACTTCAGGTTCTGCTCGCCGTAGGCCGCGGTCACGACCTCGGACTGCTCGGCCATCGCCAGGTCGGCGATCGCGCGCACTGCCGCGAGCTTCATCGCCTCGTTGATCGCCGTCGCGCCGACGTCGAGCGCGCCGCGGAAGATGAAGGGGAAGCACAGGACATTGTTCACCTGGTTCGGGTAGTCCGAGCGGCCGGTCGCGATCAGCGCGTCGGGCCGCGCCGAGCGCGCGATGTCGGGCTGGATCTCGGGCTCGGGATTGGCGAGGGCGAGAATCAGCGGCCGGTCGGCCATGCGCTTCACCATCTCGGGCTGGAGCACGCCGCCCGCCGAAAGACCGAGGAACACGTCCGCGTCGGAGATGATGTCGGCGAGCGCGCGGGCGGACGTCTTACGCGCGTAGCGTGCCTTGTTCGGGTCCATCTCCTCCTTGCGGCCTTCGTAGACCACGCCCTTGATGTCGGAGACCCAGACGTTCTCCATCGACAGGCCGAGCCCGACGAGCAGGTCGAGGCAGGCGAGCGCGGCCGCGCCCGCGCCCGAGCACACGAGCTTCACGCGCGCGATGTCCTTGCCGACGACGCGCAGGCCGTTGAGGACTGCGGCGCCCACGATGATCGCCGTGCCATGCTGGTCGTCGTGGAACACCGGGATCTTCATGCGCTCGCGCAGCTTCTTCTCGATCAGGAAGCACTCCGGCGCCTTGATGTCCTCGAGGTTGATGCCGCCGAAGGTGGGCTCGAGCGCGGCGATGATGTCGACCAGCTTGTCCGGGTCGCGCTCGTTCAGCTCGATATCGAAGCAGTCGATGCCGGCGAACTTCTTGAACAGCACGCTCTTGCCTTCCATGACCGGCTTCGAGGCGAGCGGCCCGATGGCGCCCAGCCCGAGCACCGCAGTCCCGTTCGTGACCACGCCGATCAGGTTTCCGCGCGCCGTCAGCGCGTGCGCCTGAGCCGGGTCGCGCACGATCTCGTCGCACGCGGCCGCGACGCCCGGCGTGTAGGCGAGCGCGAGGTCGCGCTGGTTCACGAGGCCCTTCGTGGGGACGATCGAGATCTTGCCGGGCCTCGGCAGGCGGTGGTAGTCGAGCGCGCTCTTGCGCACCGAGTCGTCCATGGCGGTTTCTGCTCCGATCGGGAGCGGAATCATAGCCGATTCGCCGCGGACCGCGGCGCGGCGGCCGCGGTATCATGGACGCCGTCGGAGACACGATGAAGCGCGAACACGAGCCGCGACTCGCGGCGCGGATGGCCTCGATCGAGCCGTTCCACGTGATGGACGTGCAGGCGCGCGCCCACGCGCTCGAGGCGCAAGGGCGCCGCATCGTGCACATGGAGATCGGGCAGCCGGACTTCGGCGCTCCCCCGCAGGTCGCCGAGGCGGCCGTCGCGGCGATCCGCACGCGGCGCCTGGGCTACACCGCGTCGGCCGGGCTGCCCGAGCTGCGCGAGGCGATCGCGCGCCACTACCGCGAGCGCCTCGGCGCCGACGTCCCGGCCGAGCGTATCGTGGTCACGACGGGCGCGTCGGGCGCGCTGCTGCTCGGGCTCGGCGTGCTGCTCAACCCGGGCGACGAGGCGCTGATGCCCGATCCCTGCTACCCCTGCAACCGCCATTTCGTGCGCCTATTCGACGCGGTGCCGAGGACGGTGGCGGTCGACGAGCGCCAGTCGTACCAGCTCACCGCCGCCGACGTGCGCTCGGCCTGGACCGGCGCGACTCGCTGCGTGATGCTCGCGTCGCCGTCTAACCCGACCGGCACGCTGATCGAGCCCGACGCGCTGCGCGAGATCGCCGACGAGACCCGCCGCCGGGGCGGAACGGTCGTCGTCGACGAGATCTACCAGGGGCTGGTCTACGGGCGGCGGCCTTCGACCGCGCTGTCGATCGCGGACGATGTCTTCGTCGTGGCGAGCTTCTCGAAGTACTTCAACATGACCGGCTGGCGCCTGGGATGGATGGTCGTTCCCGAGCGCTACGCGCGGGAGGTCGAGAAGCTCTCGCAGAACGTCGCGATCTGCCCGCCGGCGCCCTCGCAGCACGCGGCGCTCGCCGCGTTCCGGCCCGACACGCTGGCCGTGCTCGAGGAGCGCCGCGCCGAGTTCGAGCGGCGCCGCGATTTCATGGTGCCTGCGCTGCGGCGCCTGGGTTTCCGGATTCCGCTCGTGCCCGAGGGGGCGTTCTACATCTACGCCGGGTGCGAGCGCTTCGGCGACAGCTGGGACCTGGCGCTCGACCTGCTCGAGCGGGCCGGGGTGGCGATCACGCCGGGGATCGACTTCGGATCCAACCGCCCGCGCGAGCACGTGCGTTTCGCGTACACGCGCGCGCTGCCGGATCTCGAAGAGGGCGTGGCGGCGATAGCGCGCGCGCTCGCCTAGAACCCCGGCCGGATGCGGCTCAGGCGGAGTTGCGCGCGGTCTGCTGCGGCTGCGGCCGGTTGACGCGCCTGAGCGCCTCATCGAGGCGCTCCTTCTCGGCCATCACCTTCTGCGCGTACTGGCTCGATACGTCGGCGAGCGCGCCATTGTAGAACTGAAGGCCCGCCTCCAGACTGCCGGTGCGCCGGATGTATTCCTTCAGGATGCGCGCGCCCAGCAGGATGTTCGTCGTGGGGTCGAGCACCTCGTCGCCGGCCTCGAGCTTGTCCTGGTGGTGCTTGGGGATCACCTGCATCAGCCCCTTCGCCCCGACGCCGCTTTCGGCGATCGGATTGAAGCGCGACTCGATCGCCATCACGGCGAGGATCAGCAGCGGATCGAGGCCGACCTGCTGGCCGGCGTCGTACGCCGCGTCGACCAGCTGCTCCGTGGCCGAGGAGGCCACGTGATAGCGGCGCGAAAGATAGTTGACCAGCGCGCGGTGCCTGGCGACCTGCGGGTCGTCGGCGCGGTCTGCGAGCAGGTCGCCGTCGAATCGGATCGGCCCCTGCGCCGCGGCGCGGTCCAGGTTCTCGGGCAGCCCGACGGCGCTCTGCATGACCAGGAAGATCACCGCGGCCAGCCCGATGAAAGCGAGCCCATGATGCAGCGTCGTCGCGATCGCCCGGATGCCCGTGCGCAAGCTTTGCTTCAGTTCGGCTTTGTTCATTGCACTCTCCTTGCCGGCCTGCCCGAAAGCAGGACGCGTGGAACTTGCATGAAGCGCCGCGCTCCCCGAAAGCGCGGGTGAGTCCTCTCCTGGCGGATTTCTCGTTCTAGTTCTGGGGACGGCCGCCGGGGCCCGGAACGGGGCCCACGGGCCGGATTGCTTACCGGCCGTCACCACTAAGTCAAAAATCCCGGCGGACAGTTCCCGGCCGTGAATTTTTTGGCACAGTGAGGGGACGGATTGTATCGGCGCCCCACCGCGCGGTCAAGCTGGATTAACCTTTATTTATCATCGGCTTGACGCCGTCATGCTGCGTCGCAAAAGGCGCGGATGACTGCGGCGCAGCCCGGACCCGGGTCACGGGCTGTCCGCAGCCTACCCGCCGCCCATCAGGGCCGGGACCCCGTCGGAAACGGCCAGGCCGCAGCCGGGTTCAGAGCGGTCTTGGCGCCGGGGGTGGCCGCCGTCGATGGAGCCGGCGCCGGGGTAGCCGCCGGCGCCTGGGGCGCCGCCATCGGGGTCGCGCGGCGCGCGCGCTTGCGGCCGCCCGTTTTCTTGCGCGCGGGACTCTTTCTTACCGCCGCCTTGCGCTTTGCACCCGTCCGCTTGATGGACCTCGCGGCCGCTCGACGGCCTGCTGCTCTTTTCTTCTTCTTCGCAGACTTCTTTGCCTTCTTCGCTCTCTTCTTGGCCATGGCCGACCTCCTTCTGAGTTATGAAAAACCGCGACCCGCCCGAAACCCGCGGGTCCTTCAACCGCCGAGGCCGCTCCTCCGCGGATTGAATCCTGTCCCCGCCTTCGCCCAGAGCAGGTCCTGGTACAGGATATCGGGATCCAGCCGGATCCCCGCCTCCCATACGACGGTCGCCGCGTCGACGGCGGCCCGGCAGAACTGCTCGACGTCGCGCCACGCGGTGAACGCGCCGACCTCCAGCAGATCGCCGAGGAACACGCTGCCCTCGACGCCGTCGTCGAACCTGAGCCACAGCCGGTAATCGCGCGAGGCCTTGCACTGCGTTACGCGATGCATGCCGCTCTCCGTCCGCTGCGACCGGGCGCTAGTCCCAACTCAGCGCACCTCCGGTCTGGTACTCGATCACTCGCGTCTCGAAGAAGTTGCGCTCCTTCTTCAGGTCGATCATCTCGCTCATCCACGGGAAAGGGTTCGTGGCGCCGGCGAACATCGGCTCCACGCCGATCTGCTGGCAACGGCGGTTGGCGATGAACCGCAGGTATTCCTTGAACATGGCGGCGTTCAGTCCCAGCACCCCGCGCGGCATCGTGTCCTCCGCATAGCGGTACTCGAGCTCGACCGCCTTGCGGATCAGCCCCTGGATCTCCTCGCGGAACTCGGAGGTCCACAAGTGCGGGTTCTCCATCTTGATCTGGTTGATCAGGTCGATGCCGAAATTGCAGTGCATCGACTCGTCGCGCAGGATGTACTGGTACTGCTCTGCGGCGCCGGTCATCTTGTTCTGGCGTCCCAGCGCGAGGATCTGCGTGAACCCGACGTAGAAGAACAATCCCTCCATCAGGCACGCGAAAACGATCAGGCTGCGCAGCAGCTTCTGGTCGGCTTCGGGGGTTCCCGTTCTG
>DATDMW010000280.1:0-5800 GCA_036518595.1 Burkholderiales bacterium | reverse complement strand
TCGACGCAGCCGAGGCGCGCCTGCTCCTCGCGCACGCGCTCGGTGTGACGCGCGCGCAGCTCGTGGCGCACGTCGAGCGCGCGCTCGCGCCCGCGGACGAGCGGCGCTTCACCGCGCTCGTCGAGCGGCGCGCGTCAGGCGAGCCGGTCGCCTACATCGTCGGCGAGCGCGAGTTCTGGGGGCTCGCGCTGCGCGTTTCTCCCGCAGTGCTCATCCCGCGGCCCGAGACGGAGCTCCTCGTCGAGCGCGCGCTCGCGCTGCTGCCGGAGGCGGCCGGGCACGCCATCCTCGACCTGGGGACGGGAAGCGGAGCCCTCGCGATCGCGCTCGCACGCGAGCGTCCGCGGGCGCGCGTGGTCGCGAGCGACGTCTCCGCCGAAGCGCTGGAGATCGCGCGCGAAAATGCGCGCACGCACGGCACGACCATGAGGTTCGCGCTCGGCGACTGGCTCGCGGCGGTGGGCCCGGGAGAGCGCTTCGAGATGATCGTCTCGAATCCGCCGTACGTCGCCTCGGGCGATCCGCACCTCGCGCTCGGCGACCTGCGCTTCGAGCCGCGAGGCGCCCTGGACGGCGGCGGCGACGGGCTCGATTGCATCCGGCGCATCGCGCGCGCGGCGCGAGCGCATCTGGTTCCCGGCGGCTGGCTGCTGCTCGAGCACGGCTACGATCAGGCGGGGGCGTGCCGGGAGCTTCTCGCGGACGCGGGCTACCGCGAGCTGCAGGACTACCGCGACCTCGCGGGTCACCCTCGCGTGTGCGCAGGCCGTCGGCCCGATTGACCGGCACAAGGCTGTCCGATAAAATCCGAGTAAATCAATCAGGTATTGAAGGAGCCGGCATGGACGTGCAGCAGCGGATCAAGGAGCAGGTGACCGGGCACCCGGTGGTGCTCTACATGAAGGGTACGCCGCAGTTTCCGCAGTGCGGCTTCTCCGCCGCCGCCGTCCAGATCCTGAACGCCTGTGGGGCGCGCGAGGTCTTCACCGTAGACGTGCTGCAGGACGCTGATATCCGCCAAGGTATCAAGGCCTACGCGAACTGGCCGACGATCCCCCAGCTCTATGTCCGCGGCGAGTTCGTCGGCGGCTCCGACATCATGCGCGAGATGTACCAGTCGGGCGAGCTGCAGAAGCTGCTCGCCGAAGAGAAGGTCTAGCCTCCGGCCTCGGCGAGCAGCCGCCGCATCATCGCTTCGGCCTGCTCCGCGTACCCGCCGCCGAAAAGGTTGGCGTGGTTGAGCACGTGGTAGAGGTTGTAGAGATTCTTGCGCCACTCGTAGCCCGGCTCCAGCGGCACGATCTCCCGGTACGCGTGATAGAACGCGGACGGGAAGCCGCCGAACAACTCGGTCATCGCGAGGTCGGCTTCCGGGTCGCCGTAGTACACGGCGGGATCGAATACGATCGGCTCGCCGTCCGCGAGATAGCCCGCGTTGCCGCCCCAGAGGTCGCCGTGCAGCAGCGACGCCCGCGGGAGATACCCGGCGAGAAGGCGCGGCAGGGCGCCGAGCAGCCGCTCGCCCGCGCGCGCCAGCCCGTCTCCCAGGCCGTTGCGCCGCGCGAGCGCGAGCTGAGGCGCGAGGCGCTCCTTCGCCCAGAACTCGGTCCAGTCGCCGCTTCGGGCATTGCGCTGCGGCGTGGCGCCGATCCAGTTGTCGCGGCGCCAGCCGTAAGCGTCGCCGCGCGCGGCGTGGAGTTTCGCGAGCTGCGCGCCGAGCCGCGCCGGATCGGGCGGGCCGCCAAGCTCGACGAACTCCATGACGATCCACGCGTGCGCGTCGTCGGCGCCGTGGCACAGCGGCCGCGGCGCACGCACGCCCGTCGCGAGGATGGCCGACAGCCCGTCCGCCTCGGCGGCGAAGCCGTCGGCGTGCTGCGCGTCGTTCGTCTTCACGAACCAGGGGCCCCCTTCGCCTTCGACGACGAACGCGCGATGAATGCAGCCGCCGGCGACCGGCCGCAGCGCACGCATCGAGAACTCCGCTCCACTGGCGCGCGCGATCGCCGCCTCGACCGCCGGCTGCCAGGGAGCCGGCGCGCCGCGCTTCAAGCCGCGATCAGGCGGGCGTTGGCGAGCGCCAGGCGCTCGACCAGGATCGCCATGAAGGCGCGGTCGAAGCGGTGCCGGCACGCGTCGGAGGCGCGCTCCAGGTCCTCGGTGCGGATCGTGATGATGCGGGCGTCGCTCATGGTCGAGACCTCGGCGATGCGCTCGTTCCCGGTCTTGGACAGGTAGGCCATCTCGCCGAAGCATTCACCGGGCGAGAGCACGTTGAGCAGCTTCTTGCGCTTGGTCACTTTCACCTCGCCGGCCGCGAGGATGCAGAAGGAGTCGCCGCGGTCGCCGTCGCGCATGAGCACCGTGCCGGCCTCGACGTTGCGCCAGTTCGAGATGCGCATCACCTCCCACAGCTCGGCGTCGGAGAAGTCCGAGAAGAACGGCATGACGCGCAGCGTGTTGAACTTCTCGCTGTCGGCGACCTCGCGGACCGAGCCGGGCATGAAGCTGCCCCGGAACACCTCGGCGAGATCGAACGAGAACTCGTCCCAGGTCTGGTAGCGACGCTCGAGCTCCTTGGCCATCGCGCGCTTGACGATGTCGTCGAGCGCGCTCGGGATGTCGCGCCGCAGCGCGGACGGCGGCTGTGGCTCGACGCTCGTGATCTGGTACATCATGCTGTAGTTGTTGGTCGCGTTGAAGGGCAGCGAGCCCGTGAGCAGCTGGTACATCACCACGCCGAGCGAATAGATGTCGGTGCGGTGGTCGAGCGCCAGCTCCTTGATCTGCTGCGGCGACATGTAAGCCGGCGACCCGATCCCGGTGACCTGGCTGTACTCGGCGCTCGCCATCAGCGCCGAGCCGAAATCCGAGATCTTGATGTCCGTCGCGCCCGACAGCAGGATGTTCGCGGGCTTGATGTCGCGGTGCGTGACGCCGAGGCGGCGCGCGAACTCGAGCGCGCGCGTGCATTTGAAGATCATCTCGACCAGCTTGTCGGTCGGCAGGAGGCGCGCCGAGCTGCAGAAGCGCTCGAGCGTGCCGCCGTCGACGTACTCCATCACGATGTAGCTCATCCCGGGAGCCACGACGGCGTCGTAGATCTGGCAGATGTGCGGGTGCTTGAGCTTGCCCGCGAGGGACGCCTCGGCGACGAACAGCTTCTTGGAGAGCTTCGCCGGATCGCTCGAGCCCTTGATGCGCTCCTCGTAGACCACCTTCACCGCGACGTCGCGGTTGCCGAACGGGTCGTGGCAGAGGTAGACCTCGCTCGTCGCGCCCTCGCCGAGCTTGCGCTTGATCTCGTACTTGCCGATGCGCTCCATCGGTGAGGTCAGCGCGGGAGCGCCTCGCGCGCGCGACGCACCGCGGCCAGCACCTGCTCGGGGGCGGTGCCCCCCGGGTGCGAGCGGGCGGCGACCGAGCCTTCGAGCGTCAGGACCCGGAACACGTCTTTCTCGATCGAGCGGGAGAACTTGCGCAGCTCCTCGAGCGAGAGCTCCGACAGGTCGCGCCCGGATTCCTCGGCGAAGCGCACGGCGCTCCCGACCGCCTCGTGGGCATCGCGGAAGGCGACGCCCTTGCGCACCAGGTAGTCCGCGAGATCTGTCGCGGTGGAGTAACCCTCCTTCGCCGCCCGGCGCATCGCCTCCTCGTCGACCTCGATCCCGGGCACCATCTCGGCGAATACCTCGAGGGTGCTCCGCAGCGTGTCGGCGGCGTCGAACACGGGCTCCTTGTCCTCCTGGTTGTCCTTGTTGTAGGCGAGAGGCTGGCCCTTCATGAGGACGAGCAGCGCCGTGAGGCTGCCGATGACGCGCCCGGTCTTGCCGCGCGCGAGCTCGGGCACGTCGGGGTTCTTCTTCTGCGGCATGATCGACGAGCCCGTGCAGAAGCGGTCGGGAAGCGAAATGAAGCCGAAGCGCGGGTTCAGCCACAGGATGATCTCCTCGCACAGCCGCGACAGGTGCACCATCGCCAGCGCCGCGCAGGCGCAGAACTCGATCGCGAAGTCCCGGTCGGAGACCGCGTCCAGCGAATTCGCGCACACGCCGTCGAAGCCGAGCTCACGCGCGACGCGTTCGCGGTCGATCGGGTACGAGGTGCCGGCGAGCGCGGCGGCGCCGAGGGGCAGGCAGTTGAGGCGCTTCCTGCAGTCCGCGAGCCGCGAGCGATCGCGCTCCAGCATCTCGAAATACGCGAGCAGGTGATGCCCGAACGTGACCGGCTGCGCCACCTGCAGGTGCGTGAACCCGGGCATGATCGTCGCCGCGTGCCGCTCGGCCTGGTCGAGCAGCGCCGACTGCAGCGCCACGAACGCCGCGGCGCACGCGTCGAGCTCGTCGCGCAGCCATAGCCGAAGGTCGGGCGCAACCTGGTCGTTGCGCGAGCGCGCGGTGTGCAGCCGCTTGCCGGCGTCCCCGACGAGCTCGGTCAGCCGCTTCTCGATGTTGAGATGCACGTCCTCGGCGTCGAGCGACCAGGGGAAGTCGCCCGAGGACACTTCGCGCGCGATCTGCGACAGGCCGCGCTCGATGCTTTCCAGGTCCGCGGCGGACAGGATGCCGGCCGCGCGCAGCATGCGCGCGTGCGCGAGCGAGCCGCGGATGTCGTGCGCCGCGAGCCGGCGATCGAACGCCACGGACGCGGTGTAGCGCGCAACCCGCTCCGAGGGCGGCTCGGCAAACCGGCCCGACGCGGTGCTGCGCTTGGCTTTGGGCTTGGCTGCCATCGTTATCTGTAAAATGGCCCGGACAGCGCCCTGCGCGCCGCCGCCGGAGCTAAATTTGTCGGAGCAGAGGACTCAAAGTATACGGCAAAACGATCTGCCCGACGCCCTGCCCGATTTCAGGAACCTGGGCGTCATCTCGCGCATCGTGATTTTCGCCAACGCGCTCGCCATTTTCGTCGCTCTGGTGCGCTCGCAGTGGCTGTCCGACTTCGTGAACCGGCTGGTCGAGATCGCGGGTGCGCTCGAGCCCCCGCTGCTCGTCGTCCTGGCCATCCTGTACGCCGTCTCTCGATGGCTCGCGCGGGTCTCGTACGGGGTTTCGCTGGTCGCGCTGTTCGCGATCGTGATCGGCGTGACGGCCGCGACCTTTCCCCTGCAGATGCTGCTCGGGCCCGACAACGCCTCGTCGCAGCTCGCCGCGACGCTCGCGTACGCGGCCGCGGGCACCGCAGTCCTCGCCTGGTATTTCCATCTGCGGCAGCGCGCGTTCTCGCCGGCGCTCGCGGAGGCGCGCCTGCAGGCGCTGCAGGCTCGCATCCGGCCACATTTCCTGTTCAACAGTCTGAACGCGGTGCTCTCGCTCATCCGCACGGATCCCAAGCGGGCCGAGACCGCTATCGAGGACCTCGCCGAGCTGTTCCGCACCGTCATGTCCGATAACCGCCGGCTCACCGTTCTGGCCGACGAGGTTTCGCTGTGCCGGCAATATCTGAGCCTCGAGCAGCTGCGGCTCGGCGAGCGCCTGCGGGTCGAATGGCATCTCGACCCCGCGGCCGAGGCCGCGCTCGTGCCCCCGATGCTGCTGCAGCCGCTGGTCGAGAACGCGATCTATCACGGCATCGAGCCCGGCATGGACCCGGGGCTGGTGTGCATCAGCGCCGAGCGCGACGGCGACCGGCTGCGCCTGCAGCTGTCCAACCCGTACCATCCCGAGCACCAGCATCGGCAGGGCAACCGCATGGCGCTCGCCAATATCCGCGAGCGCCTGCAGCTGCATTTCGACGTCGAGGCGCGCCTCGACACGCGCATCGCCGGCGAGCGCTATGAGATCGACATCATGATTCCCTA
>DATDMW010000279.1:0-2370 GCA_036518595.1 Burkholderiales bacterium | reverse complement strand
ACGAGCCGCTGCTCGCCGGAGTTGCCCGTGAGCGGCAATATCATTCTGCCACCGACCGCGAGCTGGCCCACGAGCGCCTGCGGGACCTGCGGCGCAGCCGCAGCGACGACGATCGAATGAAACGGCGCCGCCTGCTCGAGTCCCTTGTAGCCGTCGCCGTAGGCAAGGCGCAGGTTCGCGAGGCGCAGCGCCAGGAGATTGCGGCGTGCACGCTCGTGCAGCTCCTTGATGCGCTCGATCGAGTACACCTCAGGAAATACGTGCGCCATCACTGCCGCCTGGTAGCCGCATCCGGTGCCGACCTCGAGCGCCTTTCCCGCAGGACTCGCCTGCAGCACGGCTTCGATCATGCGCGCGACGACATAGGGATGCGAAATGGTCTGGCCGAAGCCGATCGGCAGCGCGTCATCCTCATAGGCGCGGCTGGCAAGGGCCTCCTCGAGAAAGAGATGGCGCGGCACGGTGCCGAGCGCATTGAGCACGCGCTCGTCGCGGATGCCCTTGGCGCGCAGGCGCTCGACCATGCGCGCGCGCGTGCGCGCAGAGGTCATCCCAATGCCGGGGGCGTTCAGCGCTCGAGCCAGGCGCGGGCGCGCGGCAGCTGGGCCGCGTGAGTGAGATCCATCAGAAGCGGCGTCACCGAAACGCGGTGGTTTTCAACCGCGTGGAAGTCGGTGCCCGGGCCGGAGTCGGCCGCGCCCCCCGCGGGCCCGATCCAGTACGCGCTCTCGCCGCGCGGCGTGGTGAGCTTGATCACGGGCTCGGCCTTGTGGCGCTTGCCCAGGCGCGTCACCTCGAGGCCGCGCAGGCGCTCGGCCGGCACGTCGGGAACGTTGATGTTGAAGAGCACCGGCTCGCCGAACGGTCGCCGTGCCAGGCGCCCTACCATGTCGAGCGCGACACCGATGGCGGATTCGTAGTGCTCGCCCGCCTTGCTGGTGAGCGAGACGGCGAGCGACGGGATGCCGAGGAGGTAGCCCTCGACCGCTGCGGCGACCGTGCCGGAGTAGATCGTGTCGTCCCCCATGTTCGCCCCCAGGTTCACGCCCGAGACGATCACGTCGGGGGTGAAGTCGAGGAGCCCGGTCACCGCGATGTGCACGCAGTCGGTCGGCGTGCCGTTCACCGAGTAGTAGCCGTTGGCGGCGCGCCGCACGACGAGCGGCCGGTCGAGCGTAAGGGAGTTCGAGGCGCCGGAGCGGTCGCGCTCGGGTGCGACGACCGTGACTTCGCCGAGGCGGGACAGCGCCTCGGCAAGGAGCGTGATGCCGGGGGAAAAGTAGCCGTCGTCGTTCGAGACGAGGATTTTCACGCGAACGATTCTACCGATGTCCGCTGTCTAAGCCCGGTGCGTGTCCTGGTGCTGATCCTTTTCGCCCTAATCGCCATGCCTGCGCTCGCCCGCTTGGACTATCGCGTCGAGATCGACGCGCCCGAGGAATTGAAGGCTGCGCTCGAGAAGGGCTTGAACATCGTGCGCTGGCGCCTCGATCCCGACATGGATGAGGAGCGGCTCAAGCGCCTGGTCGACGAAGCGGTAAAGGAGACCCGGGAAGCCGCTGCGACCGACGGTTATTTCTCGGCCCAGGTCAAAGCCGAGGTCGACTCGCGCGCCGAACCATGGGTAGTGCATATCAACGTCGAACCGGGCGAGCGCACGCGCGTCGGCGACGTCGAGATCCGCTTCACCGGTCCGGCCCTCATCGATGCCGGCGAGGCGCAGTCGCGCATGCGCAAGGTGCGCGAGAACTGGGTCTTGCGCACGGGCCAGCCCTTCAAGCAGGACGACTGGGAAACGGCCAAGCGCCAGGCGCTGCGCGAATTCTCCGGCTGGCGCTACGCGGCGGCGACCATCAGCGCGAGCCGCGCCTCGGTCGATCCGGCGACGCATAGCGCGTCGCTCTTCGTCGAGATCGCAAGTGGACCGCCGTTTCGCTTCGGCGAGCTGCGCGTCTCGGGCACCAAGCGCTATAGCGACCAGCTGATCGAGAACCTCACGCCGGTGAAGCCGGGCGAGACCTACGACCGGGAAAAGGTCACCCTCTATACCCGCCGGCTCCTCGAATCGGGCTATTTCGCGAGCGTGCAGGCCGAGATCGACGCGAACCCCCAGCTCGCCGATGCGGCGCCGCTACGCGTAGCGGTGATCGACGCGCCCCAGCACCACTTCGAATCGGGCATCAGCTACAACACCGACGTCGGCCCGCGCCTTGAAGCGCGCTACACGAACCAGGACGTGCTCGGGACCTGGTGGCGCTTCGACAGCTCGCTGCAGCTCGACCAGAAGATCCAGAGCATCCCGCTCGAGCTCAACACGCCGCCGCGCGAGGGCGGCGTCTGGAACAGCTATATCACCGGCTGGAAGCAGCA
>DATDMW010000278.1:0-3936 GCA_036518595.1 Burkholderiales bacterium | reverse complement strand
CCGAGAGCAGGTGCGACCACCGGTTCTCGCGCGATCCGGGCAGGCGCGCGAGCTCGACCGCGAGCGAGCGCCCAGCGAGGTCCTTCAACGCCGCTTCGACAGCCGGGATGCTCTCGAAGCGGTGGAGCCGCTCGCACGCGATGCGGAGCTCTCCCGCGGTCTGCGGGCCGCGCAGCATGAGCGCCGTCAGCACGGCGAGCGCCTCGGGCGAAAGCTGCAGCACGCGCTCGACGTTGTGCGCGTAGCGCGCGACGCGCCCGCCGCTGGACTCGATCACCAGGCTGTAGCGCTTCAGGTTGTCGATCGCCGCCTGCACCTCGGCCTCGCTCGCGTCCATGACCGGATCGCGGCTCGTCTTCTGGTTGCAGCCCGAGACGAGGCTGTTCAGCGTCAGCGGATAGGTGTCGGGAACGGTGCGCTGCTTCTCGGCGAGCGTGCCGAGGACGCGCGTCTCGAGCAGCGAGAGCGTCGGAAGAGCCATGACTCCATGATAGCGGACTCAGCCGCCGGTTCCCGTCCGCCGCTCCGGCTCGCCCGGCCGCCTTCTCGATACGAGGCGCCGCTCGATCAGGCGCCCGAACGCGCTCAGGTTCCCGAGCAGCCCGCCGATCGACGAGATCTGGTTCACGGTCCGCATCGCCTCGAGCGCGAACTGCTGCATGACGACGCGCTCGCTGTGCTCCTCGCCCTCGCTCACGCGCGACAGGGCGTGCGCGGCGTAGAGGCCGAGCGCGGCGGAGATCGCAAACAGGAACTCCCAGTGCGCGAAGGCGACGACCCTGAACTCGCCGGTGCGCGCGGCCGCGCCCCAGCGGACGAGCAGCTCGAGGTGCGCGGCCTCGAACCACTCCGCGAGCGCGCCGCCGAGGATCGGCGCGAGGCCGCCCGAGACCGAGGCGACCAGGCTGATGCCGGCGAGGTAGGCGGTGCCCTGGCCCTGCGGCGCGAGCTTCAGTCCGATGTTACCCGCGGCGAGCGCTCTCCCGCCCGCCGCGGCTCCCATGACGATGTGCACCCCGTAGAGCAGGACGAGCGTCAGCTCGCGGTGCGCGGGCAGCGCGGTGAACACGAGCCCCAGCACGCAGCCGAAATAGACCGGCAGCGCCGCGGCGAGCACGGCCTTGTTCGTCAGCCGGTCCGAGAGGCGGCCCCAGAGGTACAGCGTCAGCGCGTTCGCGACCTGGCTCGCGACCCAGAGCGTCGTCACGGTCGAGAGCGAGTAGCCGAGCTGGCGCATGAGGTAGACGGTGAGGAAGGGCGCCGAGAGGTTGGACGCGAAGTTCCACGCGCCCATGAACACGAGCACGCGGCGGAAGTTGGAGTCGACGAAAGGCGAGCGCATCTTCGCGAGCACCGACTCGTGCGGCCCCGCGCTCGTCATCGCCGGCTCGGGCACGCGGGTCAGGAACCAGGAGCTGACGAAGCCGGCGATGCCCGCGAGCCCGAACGTCAGCGAGTACGCCCGCAGATGATCGCCCCACGGCCAGTGATCGACGATCAGGCCCGCGGCGAGCGACCCGATGCAGGCGAGCGAGGTCGCGAAGAACAGCCGCCGGGCGAAGAACTGCCCCAGCCCTTCGCGCGGCAGCAGCTGGTGCAGCCAGGAGTTGAACGAGCAGCCCGCGACCGAGCCGAGGACGGTGATGACGAGCTGCGCCGACACGAGCAGCGGCAGCCGCCCCGGCGCCGCGATCCACGGCACGATCGCGAGCCCGAAGATGAGGCCGCGCGCGAGGGTCGCCGTCGTCACCGTGATGCGGCGCCGCTCGCGCACGTGCTCGATCAGCGCGATCGCCGGCAGCTGCACCGCCTGCGCCGCGAACGGGATCGCGGCGAGCAGCCCGATCACGAGCGCGCCGGCGTCGAGCGCGACCGCGAAGCCCGCGAGCACCACGCCGCCGTAGAGCGATCCGCACACGCTCGCCCAGGCCGCGTCCTGGACCAGCGCGCGCTTTCCGCGCTCGATGTCGGCGGCGGTCACGACGGCGTCGGGGCGCAGGCTCATGGCGAGACACGGAGTATGCCGGACCCCGGGGCGGGGTGGCTCGGTCCCCCGGCATAGACCGGTGGAACCCCGCGGCGCACGGGCCCGGAACTCCGGCACGGCGGCCGCAGTCCGCCCCTTATGGGGGAACTCGAGACCGGGCGGGAGGCGCTGGAACGCGAGCTCGCGGAGGCGCGCGCGGACGCCGCCGATGCGCGCCGGGACCTCGCCGAGGCCGAGCGCCGCGTGGCGCAGCTCGATGCCGTGCTCGACGCGATGCCCCACGCCGTCTATATCGGCGACGCGTACGGCATCTGGCGCGCGAACGCGGAGGCGCTCCATATGCTCGGGGCGTCGTCGCTCGAGGACCTGCACGACAGCGTCGGCGACCTCGGCGCGAAGTTCCGCGTGCGCCGCCGGCGCGACGGAGACGCCGTCCCGCCCGACCAGCTGCCGTTCTCGCGCGCGCTCGCCGGCATGCCGGCGCACCTCGACACCTGGGCGACGCGGCTCGATACCGGCGAAGACGTCTACATCGGCGGACACTCGGCTCCCGTGCGGCTCGAAGGCGAGACGATCGGCGCGGTCGCCGTCAACGTCGATCTCACGCAGCGCGTCGTCATCGAGGAGCAGCTGCGCGCCGCCGACCGGCGCAAGGACGATTTTCTGGCCATGCTCGCGCACGAGCTTCGCAATCCGCTCGCCCCGATCCGCAACGCGGCCCACATCCTGCGGCTCGACCCGGGCGGCGGCGAGCGCGTGCGCCAGGCGGCCGCCATCATCGCGCGGCAGGTGGATCACATGACCGATCTCGTCGACGACCTGCTCGACGTGTCGCGCGTCACGCGCGGTCTGGTCACCCTGGACAAGCAGGTCGTCGACGCGCGCGAGGTCATCGCCGCGGCGGCCGAGCAGACGGCGGCGCTGGTGCAGCTGCGGCGCCATCGCGTCGAGATCCGGGCCTCCGAGCCGGCCTTCGTCTGCGGCGACCGCACCCGCCTGGTGCAGATCGTCACCAACCTCCTGACCAACGCGGCGAAGTTCACCTCCGAGGGCGGCCTCATCCGCGTCGACGTCTCGGGCGACGAGCGCTGCGTCGCCATCACGGTCGCGGACAACGGCTCGGGCATCCGCGCCGAGCTGCTGCCGCACGTCTTCGAGCCATTCACGCAGGAGGAGCGCTCGGTCGACCGCTCGCAGGGCGGACTCGGCCTCGGGCTGGCGCTGGTGCGCAGCCTGGTCGAGCTGCATCACGGCGACGTCACGGTGAAGAGCGAGGGCCCGGGACGGGGCGCCGAGTTCACCGTATCGCTCCCGCGCTACACGGAGCCTCGTACGCCGGAGGCACCGGGCAAAGCGCAGTCGCGCGACGAAACCCGGCCGCGAGGCGCGCTCGACGTGCTGGTCGTCGACGACAACGCCGATGCCGCCGAGTCGCTCGCCGCGGTGCTTCGCGCCGAGGGGCACCATGTCCACGTCGAGCACCGCGCGAAGGCGGCGCTCGAGTACGCCACGGCCTCGCCGCCGCGCGTCCTGCTGCTCGACATCGGCCTGCCGGACATGGACGGCTACGAGCTGGCGCGGCGCATGCGCGCGCTCGCGGCCACGCGCGGCGCGATGCTCGTCGCGCTCACCGGCTACGGCCAGGCCGGAGACCGCGAGCGCTCGCAGGCGGCCGGCTTCGACTTCCACCTGGTCAAGCCGGCCGACCCGGCGCGGATCACCGCGCTGCTCGCCGATCTCGCGTGACGATCACTTCTCCGGGCGGAGCGTGATGTCGCCGTAGAGCGTGCGCGCCTGCGCGTGCGAGTTGTCGGTGTCGGACATGACCCCGACCGCGACGATGTCCCACGGGTCCTCGCCGAAGGCGCGGCGGTAATCCTCGACGATGTTGCGCCGGAACTCGCGCCACTCGCCGACGCTGCCGCTGTCGACCACGATCATTTGGATCT
>DATDMW010000277.1:0-2323 GCA_036518595.1 Burkholderiales bacterium | reverse complement strand
GGGCGTGCAGGTCATCCGCATGCCCGACCACGCCGGCATGCTCTCGCCCATCCTGCACTCGGTGCCGCTGCAGCTGCTCGCCTACCACGCCGCGCTCGAGCGCGGCAACGACGTCGACAAGCCCAGGAACCTCGCGAAGTCCGTGACGGTGGAGTAGCGCCGCCGGGCGTCGTCAGGCGCCGGTCAACCCGTTTCGACGAAAGAAACCCCGCCGGGAAACTTTCGGCCGGAATGCTGTCACAAGCCTACAACCATCATGCGGACCCACGACGGCCGCTCGCCCATCCCCACAAGCCCCCAGCGCATGGTCCGCGGACGAAACCGCGTCGTCGTCGTATCGAATCGCCTTCCGTTCGTCTTCCACAAGGAGCCCAATGGGGGCTGGCGCATCGAGCCGGGCTCGGGCGGGCTGGTCAGCGCGCTGCTCCCCGTGCTGCGGCACCGCGGCGGCACCTGGATCGGCTGGCCGGGGACCGAAGGGCGCTCCGACGAGCTCGAGCGCACGCTGGCCGAGACCAGCGAGACGGCCGGCTACTCGCTGCGGCCCGTGCACCTGACCGCCGACGAGGTGCACAACTTCTACCACGGCTTCGCCAACGAGATCATCTGGCCGCTGTTCCACGACCTGCAGTCGCTCTGCAATTTCGATCCCACGTACTGGAAGGTTTACTGCGACGTCAACCGCCGCTTCGCGCAGGCGATCATGGACACGGCGTCGCACGAGGACTTCATCTGGGTCCACGACTACCACCTGATGAACGTCGGCGCCGAGCTGCGCGCGCTGCGCTGCCGGGCCAAGATCGGGTTCTTCCTGCACATCCCCTTTCCGCCGGTCGACCTGTTCGTGAAGCTGCCGTGGCGGGCGCGGCTGATCGAGGCGCTGCTCCACTTCGACCTGGTCGGCTTCCAGACGCTGCGCGACCGGCGCAATTTCGTGCAGTGCGTGCGCGCGCTGAACAGCGAGGTGCGCTTCCAGGGCAAGGGGCACATCATGGTCGCGCACGTGGGCAAGCGCGAGGTCCGGGTGGGCGCGTTCCCGATCAGCATCGACTACAACACCTTCATGCGGCAGGCGGCGGCGCCCGCGATCGCCGAGCGCGCGAAGGAGCTGCACACGCTGCTGCCCAAGCGCAGGCTCGTGCTCGGCATCGACCGCCTGGACTACACCAAGGGCATCCCGCACCGCCTCAACGCGTTCAACACCATGCTGAAGCGCTACCCACGGCTGCGCGAGCGCATGTCGCTGATCCAGGTCGTCGTGCCGAGCCGGGTCGACATCCCGGAATACGGCGAGCTCAAGACGACGATCGAGCAGCTGGTCGGGCGCATCAACGGGGAGTACGCCAAGCCCGGCGGCTGGGTCCCGGTGTGGTACGTGTACGGCAGCCTGACGCGCTCCGAGCTGCTCGCGTATTACCGCGCCGCCGATATCGCGCTGATCACCCCGCTGCGCGACGGCATGAACCTCGTCGCCAAGGAGTACTGCGCGAGCTCGATCGAGGAGGACTGCGTGCTCATCCTGTCCGAGTTCGCGGGCGCCGCGACGCAGCTCCGCAACGGCGCCATGCTCGTCAACCCGTTCGACATCGAAGAGGTCGCCGACACGCTCAAGCGCGCCTACGACATGGACATCGACGAGCGCCAGGCGCGCATGCGCCGCATGAAGCGCTCGATCCGCGAGTACGACATCTTCTGGTGGGTCGACTCGTTCATGAACGCCGCGTTCACGCGCGACCTCTCGGATTTCCCGGCCCCGTCCGAGGCGACCGAAGACCTGGCGGAGAGCTCGCTGCCGTTCTGAGGCGCCGAGGGCGACAAAGGTCCTTCGCCGGCCCCGGGGGGGTCGCCGTCCTTTTGATCCATATCAAATTGAGGAGCGAGCGGGTCGCTACGCTCAGGGGCCAAGATACCGGGAGGAAAGCCCATGAAAGGAGTAATGAAATCGATCGCGGCGCTTGCGTCGCTGGTGCTGCTCGCGTCCTGCGGCAGGCCGGCCGATCCGTACGACATCGCGAAGATGGACCTGAAGCCGGCCCCGGCGAAGGTGACGAACGAGCGCCACCAGGGCGCCTTCGCCGAGGGCGCCGCGCTCAGCACCGGTGCCGCCCTCAAGCCGCTCGACCCGTCGCCGGTGAAGACGGTGCGCCTCGATACCACGCACAAGATCATCGAGATCGCTCCGGGCGTGAAGTTCAGCGCCTGGACTTTCGGCGACCAGGTCCCGGGCCCGACCATCCGCGCGCGCGTCGGCGACCGGATCCGCTTCTCGATGAGCAACCGCAGCGACGAGCCGGTCCCCGGCGTGCGGCTCACCGCGGCGCCG
>DATDMW010000276.1:0-3481 GCA_036518595.1 Burkholderiales bacterium | reverse complement strand
GACAGCAGGTACAGCACCGGCTCGGAGAACGTCGTGACCAGGTAGTAGCGCAGGCTCTTGCGGAACACGTCGAAATAGCGCAGCCACACGCAGCGCACGCCCCAGAGCGAGTCGACGGGACTCATGCGGCCTCGAGCGCGTGCAGCCGCGTGCCGGTGAGCTTGAGGTAGACGTCCTCGAGGTTCGGCGGCCGCCGCCAGATCGCGCCCGGCCGCACCTCCTCGGCGACCTCGCCCTCGCCGATGTGGCGCGCGATGAGCGCGCGCGGCGCGTCGACGTCGAGGATGCGCCCCTCGGCCATCACGCCGACGCGGTCGCACAGGCGCTCGGCCTCCTCCATGTAGTGCGTGCAGAGCAGGATTGCCGCGCCCTCGCCGCGCTCCTCCATGAGGATTTCCCAGAGGACGCGCCGCACCTCGGGGTCGAGGCCGGTCGTCGGCTCGTCGAGCAGCAGCACCTTCGGGCGCGAGATCAGCGCGCGCGCGACCTGCAGGCGGCGCTTCATCCCGCCCGAGAGCGCCTCGACCTGCTCCTTGGCCTTGTCCGAAAGCCCGAAGCGCTCGAGCAGCGCGAGCGCGCGCCGCCGGCCCTCCTCCACCGGGACGCGGAAGAAGGTCGCGTAGCGCACCAGCTGGTCGAGCACGCGGAAGTCGCTGTCGAGCGTCTCCTCCTGCGCGCACACGCCGAGCACCGCGCGCGCCTTCTTTGGCTCGCGGTGCACGTCGACGCCCGCGATCAGGATCTCGCCTGCGGTCGGCGGAAAGAAGCCGGTGATGCAGTTGATCGTCGTGCTTTTCCCGGCGCCGTTCGGACCGAGCAGCCCGAAGCACTCGCCCGCGCGCACGTCGAACGACACGCCGCGCACCGCCTCGAGCGTGCCGCCGTCGCGGGTGCGGTAATGCTTGACGAGCCGGGAGACGCGCAGGGGGACCGGAGCGGACATGCTCCTCCGATTCTAGCCGAGCGCTTCAGCGCTCGAGGATCGCCGTCACTCCCATCCCGCCCGCGGTGCAGATCGAGATCAGCCCGCGGCCCTTGCCGCGCTCCTCCAGCTCCTTCGCGAGCGTCGCGATGATGCGCGTGCCGGTCGCGGCGAAGGGATGGCCGAGCGCGACGCTCGAGCCCTTGGGGTTGAGCTTGGCGCGGTCGATCGATCCGAGCGGCGCCTTGCGCTTGAGCTTGTCGCGGCAGTAGTCCTCCGACTCCCACGCCTTG
The DNA here is from genome assembly GCA_036518595.1 of Burkholderiales bacterium. Lineage (GTDB taxonomy): Bacteria > Pseudomonadota > Gammaproteobacteria > Burkholderiales > SG8-39 > VBDM01. Next base: position 2,266 of record DATDMW010000276.1, on the reverse strand, counting down.
AGCGTGCACAGCACCTGCGCCGCGAACGCCTCGTGGATCTCGTAGATGTCGAAGTCCTGCAGCGCGATGCCGGCGCGGTCGAGCATCTCGGGCACGGCGTAGGTCGGCGCCATGAGCAGGCCCTCGGCGGGCCCGGCGAGGCCCGCGTAGTCGACCGCGGCGACGGCGGACCGCGTGATGTACGCCTGCACCGGCAGTCCGCGCGCGCGCGCCCACTCGTCGGAGGCGAGCAGCACGCACGAGGCGCCGTCGGTGAGCGGCGTGCTGTTGCCGGCGGTGAGCGTGCCGGTGGAGCTGCGGTCGAACACGGGCCGGAGCGTCGCGAGCTTCTCGACCGTGGAGTCCGGACGCACGTTGTTGTCGGCGGTGAGCCCGCCGAACGGCGCGACGATGTCGCGGTAGAAGCCCGCCTTCCACGCCGCGGCCGCCTTGCGGTGGCTGGCGGCGGCGAGCTCGTCCTGCTCACGCCGGCCGATCTTCCATTCCTTCGCCATGATCTCGCAGTGCTCGCCCATCGAGAGCCCGGTGCGCAGCTCGGTGACGCCGGGCACCGAAGGCTTGAGCATCCCGGGGCGGAACTTCAGCCACGGCCCGAGGCGCTCGCCGAGCGTGCGCCCGCGCCCGCTCGCGAGCAGGATCTTCTGCATGCCGCGGCTGTGCGCGACGGGGACGTCGCTCACGGTGTCGGCGCCGCCCGCGATCGCGCTCTCGATCTCGCCCGCGGCGATGCGGTGCGCGAGCTGCACCGTCGCGGTGAGGCTGGTGCCGCACGCGCGCTGCACGTCGTACGCGGGCGTGTGCGGGTCGAGCCCGCAGGCGAGCGTCGCCTCGCGCGCGAGGTTCCAGTCGCGCGAGTGCTTGATGACGGCGCCGGCGGCGACCTCGCCGATGCGCTCGCGGCGCAGGGCGTACTTCTCGACCAGCGCCTTCATCGCGGCCGAGAGCATGTCGGAGTTGCCGAGCTGCGCGTACGCGGTGCCCGAGCGGGCGAAGGGAATGCGCATGCCGCCGACGACGGCGACGGGACGGAGCGTGCGGGTCATTATCCTGACTCCCGAGGAGGGAGACAGGATAATGCACTACCTACGAAAAAGCGGGCGGCGGTCTTTCAGCGCGGCGGAGTCGCCGCGACCGGCCGCCAGCCTTCGGCGCAGGACTGCACGTACGGGTAGTACGCCCGGGACGAGTCGCAGTAGTACCAGGTGCCCGCGGGCGCCGAGGCGGCCGGCGCGGCGGCCTGCGGCGCCGGCGGCACGGCCGAGACCGGAACCGCGGTGCCCAGCGGCGCGTCGACCACGGCGTAGCCGTCGTACTGCTGCACGTAGTAGACGTCGTTCGCGTAGTAATACGGTCGGTTCGCGACCACCACCGTCGTGTACGCCGGCGGCAGCACCGGGACGATGATCCCGACCGGCGGCCGCACCACGACGAAGCTCGGGCCGGCGTGGCGATACCAGACCCCCGCGTGGAAGAAGAACGGCGAGCCGCGGAAGCGAACCTCGAAGCGTCCCGGCGGCAGCGCCGTCACGGCGTAGCCGACGCGCGGGTAGTAATGGTCGTGGTGGAAGCGATCGTCGAAGACCACGTGCGGCGTGCGGTAGTGCTCGGCGCGCTCGTGCTCGGCGCGCTCGCGGCGCTCGTGGCGGTCGTCGGCCTGGGCCACCGAGACCAGCGACGCGGCCAGCACGGCGCCGAGGGCGACGCGGGACAGCTTGTTGTTCATGGCAGTCTCTCCGTTCGGGAGTTCACGGTGCCATCCTAGCGCCCTGGCGGGCGGGATTCTGTCCGATTTTGTATCGATTTGTACGGCAGCAGGTCCCGCCTTTGATCCGGAGCACAGACACGGGCGCCCCGGCCGGCCAGAATGCGCGCCGCCCGCAAGGGCCTTGACGCTGACTGTAGCGTCCGCCCGCGACCGTCCGGCCTAGGCTCCCCCTCCGCCGGGCGGTGCGCGTGCGTCATCCCGCAAAGATTCCGGAACGTTGATTCAGGCAACAGACACGGGTCCGGCACGCGCCGAGAATGGCCCGTTCCAGGGAGGAATTCATACGGGACTCGGAACCGCTCCCGCTCCGGGAGCCGGCCGCGTTCCGGAAGGAGGAGCGATGGACGCGAATATCGGCGGCTGGATAGCCGCGTACCTGGAATGGGCCGACGCGGACGGGGGCGCAGTCGGGCCGGCGGTGCACGAGGCGCCCGCGGTCGCCGAAGCCTTCGACGCCGCTCAGGCGGCCGCCGCGTATCTCGAATGGATGACGAGCGCCTG
>DATDMW010000275.1:0-13102 GCA_036518595.1 Burkholderiales bacterium | reverse complement strand
CGGCCGCAAGGTGGTGCTGATCGTGAAGGACACGACCGGCACGCCCGACGTCGCGCGCCGCGTCGCGCAGGAGCTGATCACCAACGACAAGGTCGACTTCCTCGCGGGCTTCGGGCTGACGCCGAGCGCGCTCTCGGTGGCGCAGCTCGCCACCGAGGCGAAGAAGCCGATGATCGTCATGAACGCGGCGACGTCGATCATCACCGCGCGCTCGCCGTACATCGCGCGCGTCTCGTTCACGCTGCCGCAGGTGACGGCGCCGCTCGCGACCTGGGCGGTGAAGAACGGCGTCACCCGCGCGTACACGCTGGTCGCCGACTACGGCCCGGGCATCGACGCCGAGACTCAGTTCAAGAAGACGTTCACCGCCGCCGGCGGCCAGATCGTCGGCGAGGTGCGCACCCCGATGCGCAACCCCGAGTTCGCCCCCTTCATCCAGCGCATCAAGGACGCGAAGCCGCAGGCGGTGTTCGTGTTCCTGCCGGCGGGCGAGCAGGCCGTGGGCTTCATGAAGGGCTTCGCCGAGCGCGAGCTCGACAAGGCCGGGATCAAGCTGATCGCCACCGGCGACGTCACCGAGGACGGCGTGATCGAGGCGATGGGCGACGCGCCGCTCGGCGTCATCACGACGCAGCACTACTCGGTCGCGCACCAGAGCCCGCAGAACGCGCTCTTCCTCAAGTCCTACGCCGAGGTCGCGGGCACCCGGCAGCGCGCCAACTTCATGGCCGTGGGCGCCTGGGACGGAATGGCGGCGATCTACGAAGTGGCGAAGCGCCTGAACGGCAGGATCGACGGCGACCAGGCGATGGAGATCCTGAAGGGGATGAAGCTCGACAGCCCGCGCGGCCCCGTGGTCATCGACCCGGCGACGCGCGATCCGATCGAGACCATCTACGTGCGCCGCGTCGAGCGCCTGAAGGACGGCAAGCTCTACAACGTCGAGTTCGACCGGTTTCCGGAGTCGAAGGACCCCACGAAATAGGATGGCGCCGTGACGAGCCTGTTGGGAGTGCTGTTCGACGGGCTCGCTTACGGCATGCTGCTGTTCCTCGTCAGCGTCGGGCTGTCGCTCACGCTCGGGCTGATGAACTTCATCAATCTCGCTCACGGCGCCTTCGGCATGCTGGGCGGGTACGTGTGCGTGCTCGCGCTGTCGCGCTGGGGCCTGCCCTATTTCGTGATGCTGCCGGTCGCATTCGCCGTGTCGGCGCTGGCGGGACTGGCGCTCGAGCACGCCCTCTACCGCAGGCTCTACCGCCGCAGTCCGCTCGACCAGGTGCTCGCGACGATCGGGCTCACCTTCATGGCGGTCGCGGCGGCGACCTGGTTCTTCGGGCCGCTGCAGCAGCCGCTGCAGGTGCCGGCGTTCCTCTCGGGACAGGCGAGCGTCGCCGGCGTCGACCTCAACCTCTACCGCGGCTTCCTGATCGCGCTCGGCCTGATCCTCACCGCGGCGCTGACCTTCGCGCTCGAGCGCACGCGCTTCGGCGCCCAGGTGCGCGCTGCCGTGGACAAGCCGCGCGTCGCCGAGGCGATGGGCATCCGCGTGGGGCTCGTATTCCAGGTGACGTTCGCGGTGGGCTGCGGGCTCGCGGGACTGGGCGGCGCGCTCGGGGTGCAGGTGCTCGGGCTCGATCCGCTGTTCCCGCTCAAGTTCATCGTCTACTTCCTGCTCGTGGTGGCGGTCGGCGGGACCACCACGCTCAAGGGCCCGCTGTACGCGGCGCTGCTGCTGGGCGTGATCGACGTGGCGGGCAAGTACTACGTGCCGCAGGTCGGCGCCTTCATCATTTACGCGATGATGGTCATCCTGCTCGTCGTCCGGCCGAACGGCCTGGTGGCGCGCTCGTGAGGGAGCCCATGGCGTACACGTGGTCGCAAGCCGCAAGGGTACGCGCGATCGAGGCCGCGTTCTGGCTGACGCTCGCGTGCGGGTTCTGGCTGTGGCCCTCGTACCTCGCGCTGTGGAGCCAGATCGTGATCGCCGGCCTGTTCGCCGTGTCCTACGATCTCGTGCTCGGCTACGCCGGTATCGTCTCGCTCGGGCACGCGGCCTATTTCGGGGTCGGCGCATACGCCGCGGGCATTATCGCGCGGCACGGCTGGAACGAGCCGCTCTCGGGCCTGCTGTTCGCCGCGATCTGCGCGGGCGCCGCGGGCCTCGCGACCGGCATCCTGGTCGTGCGCGGGCGCGACCTGACGCGGCTCATGGTGACGACCGGCATCGGATTGCTGCTCTACGAGCTCGCCAACCGCCTGGCCGCGCTGACCGGCGGCAACGACGGGCTGATCGGGATCGAGATGGCCCCGGTGCTGGGAGTGTTCCGCTTCGACATGTTCGGCCGCACCGCATACGGCTACAGCCTGGTCGTGACCTTCGTGCTGTTTCTCGCCATGCGGCGCCTGGTGCAGTCGCCGTTCGGCCTGAGCCTGCGCGGCATCCGCGACAACCCGGGCCGCATGCGGGTGCTGGGCTATCCGGTGCACCGGCGCCTGATCCTCGCCTACACGTTCGCGGCCGCGGTGGCCGGCGTCGCCGGCGCGCTGCTCGCGCAGACCACGCAGTTCGTCGGCACCGATGTCCTCTCGTTCAACCGCTCGGCCGACGTCATGGTGATGCTGATCGTCGGCGGGGCCGGCATGCTCTACGGGGGCCTGGTGGGCGCCGCCGTCTTCATGGTGGCGCACCACTGGCTCTCCGATCTCTCCGCCGTCTACTGGCAGTTCTGGCTGGGCGCGTTCCTGATCGCGATCGTGCTGTTCGGGCGCGACGGCGTGCTCGGCGCCGGCCTCAGGTTCGTACAGGCGTTCGTCCGCGCGTTCGTGCGCTTCGGCCGCGAGGGCGCGCGATGACCCCGGCGCTGCGCACCGAGGCCCTGGGCCGGCACTTCGGCGGCATCCGCGCCGTGAACAAGGTATCGCTCGAGTTCCACAAGGGCGAGCGCCACGCGATCATCGGGCCCAACGGAGCGGGAAAGACGACGCTCATCAACCTCCTCACGGGCGTGCTGCGGCCCACCGAAGGCGAAGTGTTCCTCGACGGCCACCCGGTCACGCGGCTGCGCCCGGACGAGCGCGTGAAGCGCGGGCTCGCGCGCACCTTCCAGATCAACAGCCTGTTCCCGGAGCTGACGGTGCTGCAGTCGGTGCTGCTCGCCGTGTGCGAGCGCCACGGCGTGGCGGTCAAGGCCTGGCGGCACCTCGAGCGCTTCGCCGGCGAGATCGCCGCGGCGCGCGAGATCCTCGAGGGCCTGGGCCTGCGCGGTGTCGAGGGCGAGCCGGTGCGCGAGCTCGCCTACGGGCAGCAGCGGCTGGTCGAGATCGCGCTCGCGCTCGCGTGCCGGCCGCGCGTGCTGCTGCTCGACGAGCCCGCGGCGGGCGTGCCGCGCGGCGAGAGCGAGGCGCTGTTCCAAGCGATCGCCGGGCTGCCCGGCGGCGTGACCGTCGTGTTCATCGAGCACGACATGGATCTCGTGTTCCGCTTCGCGCAGCGGATTACGGTGCTGGTCCAGGGCTCGGTGCTGGTGCAGGGCGAGCCGCGCGAGATCGCGGCCGATCCCGAGGTGAAGCGCGTCTACCTGGGGAACGCGGCGTGAGCGGCCCGCTGCTCTCGGTGGACCGCCTGGTCGCGGGCTACGGCGCCGCGGTCGTCCTGGACGAGGTATCGCTCGAGCTCGCGCCGCATTCGTGCCTCGCGCTGCTCGGACGCAACGGCGTCGGCAAGAGCACCCTGATCGCCACGCTCATGGGCCTCACGCGCGTGCGCCGCGGCGCCGTCGTCTTCGACGGCATGGACATCACCGGCTGGCGCCCGCACCGGCGCGCGCGCGCCGGCATGGGCTGGGTGCCGCAGGAGCGCGACGTCTTCGTCGAGCTGACGGTGACCGAGAACCTGACGGTGGCCGCGCGCCCCGGCCGGTGGACGCTCGCGCGCGTGCTCGAGCTGTTCCCGCGGCTCGCCGAGCGTCGCCGCAACCTCGGCGGACAGCTCTCGGGCGGCGAGCAGCAGATGCTCGCCATCGGCCGGGCGCTGACGCTGAACCCGAAGCTGCTGCTGCTCGACGAGCCGTTCGAGGGCCTCGCGCCCAACATCGTCGCCGAGGTCGAGGCCGCGATCCGCGCGATGAGCGCGGAGCGCATGGCGGTGCTGCTGGTCGAGCAGCACGTCGACGCGGCCCTGCGGCTGTCGCAGATTGCGGTCGTGCTCGAGCATGGCAGGGTCGCGCACGCAGGCCCGAGCGCCGAGCTCGCGCGCGACCGCGCATTGCTCGAGCGGCTCGTCACGCTGCCGGCCGACGAGCCGCGCGGCGCTCGCGGCGCGGCCTGGTGCGGTCCATCCGCAACCGCCGTGTCCTAGAAACGCGGAGTCCCTGCGTCACGTCATGCGCAGCACGTGCCGATTGCCGAAGCCGTGCGTGTTGTCGATCCAGGTGATCGTCTCGGGATCCAACCGATAGTAGTCGGCACGCACGATCGCGCGGCGCAGCGGCTCGGGCAGCAGGTCGATCTCATGCAGGAACACGAAGCGGCGCGACATCAGCTTGCGCGCGAGCTCGGCGTCGGCCGCGTCGCGGAGGCGTCGCGCCCGGCCGGCGATCTGCACGCCGCGGATCGCGCGGAAGTCGCCGTAGTCCGGGGCGATCGTCGCGGCGACGCGCGCCTCGACGTCGAGCACCTGTGAATGCCGCGTGCGCGGCTCCGATGTCCAGTACAGCGAGAAATCGACCGCGGCGTACATGAGCGAGCACGCGTGCGGGGCGCCGTCGACGATCGTCGCCAGCGACATCACGTGATTCGCATGGAGGAACGCGCGGATTTCGGCGCGAACCGCCGTGTCGTCGATCACGTCGCTCACGCGAACGCTCCCGCGGTGCGCAGCTCGGCGTAGCGCGCCTCGTCGATCCCCAGGATTCCGCGGAACACGCGGTCGTTGTCCGCGCCGAGGCAGGGCGCGGCCGAGGTCACGCCGCCCGGCGTCTCGGACAGCCGGAACACCGGACCGCAGTACGAATGCTCGCCGATCACGGGATGCGTCCGGCGCTGCCAGTGCCCGCGCGCGGCGAGCTGCGGATCGGTGAAGAGGTCGGCGATCGACTCGACGGGATGCGCGTGCACGCCGGCGCGCTGCAGCGTCTCGGCCGCGGCGGGCGCATCGCGCGTGCGCAGCCACGCGCCCAGAGCGCGGTCGATGTCGGCGGCGGCGCCGCGCCGACCGTCGTCCGTCGCGTAGCGCGGGTCGAGGCCCCACCACGGACGGCCGACCGCGCGCCCGAGCGCGGCGAACTCCGCGCGCGACCAGCACGAGAGCGCGATCCAGCTCTCTCCCGCGCAGCGGTAGGCGCCGTGCGGCGCGGCCTCGGGATCGTCGTTGCCGGCGCGCCGCGCGATGCGTCCGCTGCGCCGGAACTCGAGCAGCGGCCCGGCGACGAACATCAGGCCCGCCTCGTACTGCGAGACGTCGATGTAGGCGCCGCGTCCCGTGCGGCGCCGGCGCTCGAGCGCGGCGAGCACCGCGACCGCGCCCAGCGTCGACGCGATGAAGTCGATATAGGGGCCGTAGAGCACGGTCGGCGGGCCCTCGGCGTCGCCGGTGAGCCCGCAGACGCCGGCGAGCGCGGTGAGCTGCGAGCCGAACCCCGGCGTGTCGGCGCGCGGGCCGGTCTGCCCCATGTTGCAGGTCGAGAGCATGACCAGATCCGGGTGATCGGCGCGCAGCGCGTCGTGCCCGAGCCCGAGACGGTCGATCACGCCGGGGCGCATGTTCTCGATCACGACATCGGCCCAGCGCGCGAGCCGCTTCGCGATCGCGCGGCCCTCGGCGTTCTTCAGGTCGAGCGTGACACCGAGCTTGGAGTCGTTGAAGTAGGCGAAGCAGCCGCCACGGTCGACGCCCGGCACGCGGTCCTTGTACGGCGGGTACTGCATGCGGAAGCCGTCGGGGCGAGCGAGCGACTCGACGTGCACCACCGTCGCGCCGAAATTGGCCAGCATCTTGCCGATGTGCGGCCCGGCTGCGTACGCGCCGAACTCCACCACGCGGAGGCCGTCGAGCGCCTGCGCGCTCATGCGCTCTCCGTCTCGGGAGAGAGCGGAACGAGCTCCGGCCGGCGCCCGTCGACCACGGCGAAGCAGCCGCAGTGGCGCTCGACGCCGTCGGCGGCCGCGATGTCCTGCCAGAAGCCGCGCGCCGCGAGCTGCGGATCGGCCGCGATATCGGCGACGTCGAACACCGGGTAGCCGAGCATCTCGCGCCGGTGCGCCTCGTCGAGGAAATCGCGCTTGGCGACGGTCGCGAAGAACGCCGCGATCGGCGCCTCGAGCGCGTCCACCTCGGCCTGGTCGGCGAGCGTCGGGTCCCAGCGCTCGAAGTCGACCGCTTCGAGCGCGCCGAGCGGCGCGCCCCGCGCGCGCATCCAGTCGACGAGCTGCGCGTTCGTGCGCCGCCCGGCGACGCCGCCGTACAGAATGAAATTGAGCCAGCCGTCGGCGCAGCGCCAGAACACGCGGTAGCGCGCGCCTTTCACCGAGCGCCCCGTCATGAACTGGCCCGCGCGAGTCGGGCTCGTGCCGTCGACGTCGACGAACGCGGGCGCGTGCGAGAGGGCGACGACGGTCGCAGCCTGCGCCGAGACGTCGACGCCCTGTCCGCGCCCGGTGCGCGCGCGCGCCGCGAGCGCGGTCAGCGCGCCCACGGCCGCCTGCGATCCCGCCCAGCCGTACGACTGCGGCGCGGTCACGCGCAACGGCGTCCCGCCCGGCTCGCCGGCGAGCGACATCGCGCCGCCCGCGGCCATGATCTCGAGGTCGGACGCGAGCCAGCCGGCCTTCGGGCCGTCGAGCCCGAACGGCGTGATCGCGACCACGATGAGCCGCGGGTTGATCTTGAGCAGCCGCTCGCGATCGAACAGCACCGCGCGCGCCGTCCCCGGCGTGAACGTCGCGAGCAGGATGTCGGCCCCGGCCGCGAGCGGATCGAGCTCGGCGCGTCCGGCTGCGCCGTCGAGATCGACGTGCAGGACGCGCTTGTTCACGTTGAGCGCGCGCCACTCCGCCGAATCGAGCGCCGCGCCGGGCGCCTCGATCTTCACGACGTCGGCGCCGAGGTCCGCGAGCAGACGCCCGGCGAGCCAGCCCAGCCGGTCGGTGCAGTCGAGGACGAGAACGCCCGAGAGCATCCCGCGCCTTTACATGGGCTCTAGCGCCCGGTGCGCGCGAGCGACAGCACCCAGCCCTCCATGCGCGACCTCATGCGCTCGATCTGCGCCGCGCTGAAGAAGCGCTCGGGCTGGACGCGGTCGACCGGGTAGACGGGCCGGTGGAAGTCCTGCTCGTAGCCGTACGGCACCGTGGCGTCGATCCCCATGCCGCCCTCGAACAGCGTGTTCGACGCCGTCCACTGCTTGTCGCCGGCGGTCATGCGCTCGGCGGGCATGAAGGTCTGGCCGCGCCCGCCCGGGATCGGGTTGAGGATGTCGGTCTTCGGGTTCACGCGCGTGGTGAGGCACCACATGATGTCGTCCATCGAGTAGATGTCCACGTCCTCGGACACCGCGATCGCCAGGCGCATCCCCTGCGAGCACGACAGGATCGCCGAGAGGAAATTGCGCTGCCAGCCCTCCTCGATCTTGTTGCGCTTCCGTACCTGGATGATGCAGCCGCCCCAGTCGGTCATGCAGTAGGGGATGTGCACGTCCTGGATGATCCCGGGCTGCAGCCGGTTGCACAGCTCGAAGATCGCCGCCTCGCGCACCGTCGTGTCGATGTTGCTGTCGTCGGCGGTGTGCACGCCGAGCGGGAAGATGATCGGCTTCGACTCGGGCTTCCTCATCGTAATCGCGGTGACGTGAAAGGTCGGCGCCTTGTACGCCTTGCCCATGTAGCCCGCCCACTCGGGATGGAAGAAGGTCTTGCCCTGCACGCCCTTCTCCTCCGACTCGGCGGTCTCGTAGCGCTTGTCGCGCGGGTGGATGGTGCCTTCCAATACATATTCGCAGTCGGCGAGCGCCCACGCGTCGACCGTACGCGCCTTCACCAGGCGCACGGGCGAGCCCTGCACCGCGCCGGCGATGCCGATCTCGTCGCAGCCCTTGGGCAGGATGACGTAGTCGAAGCCGGCGCCCGCGAGCAGCGTGCACGCGGGCGGCACGCCGAAGCACATCGTGAGCGGGATCGGCTGATCGTCGTCGTAGTGCTTCGTATACACCTGCCACATGTGCGAGCCGGGCGAGATCTGGAACGTGCCGACGTTGCCCCAGCGGAAGTTCATGCGGTTGTAGCCGAGGTCCGATCCGCCGTCGAAGTAGTCGCCGACGATGCAGCGGATGCCCGAGCCGATCGTGAGCTCGGGCTCGAGCGCCGTGTGGCGGATCGCGGTGATCCACCTGTTGACGTCGAGGTCCTTCGTGATCACGTGCTCCTGGCACGGCGCCTCGCGGCCGTCGATCACCACCGGCTTCAGCGGGTGGTTGATGGCGTGCGCGATCTTGCGCGTGCGGTCCTGGGGCCCGTCGAAGCCGAACATCTTGTCGACGACGTCGATGCTGCCGAACAGGTTCGTGATGGCGCGCGCGTGCGGCTTGCCTTTGACCCTGTTGAACAGGATCGGGATCGAGCCGTCGAAGTGCTTCTGCAGGCCGGTGATCTCGAGGTCGGGGTCGACCTCGCGGTCGGTCTCGATCAGCTCGCCCTCGGCGCGCAGCCACTCGAGGGTGGCGCGCAGGCTGGTGACGTCGCGCTTGACGGCGGCTCGCTTGGCCGGTTCGTTCATGAGCGGTTCCTCTCTTCGGTAAGGGTTCAGCCGAGCTTGCGCACCGCGGCCGGGCGGCTCATCTCGCCGTCCCACCGCTTCGCGAACTCGGCGGGGATGCCGAACTGGTCGAGCGCCCGCGCGACGATGTGATCGACCAGGTCGTCGATCGTCCGCGGGCGGTTGTAGAAGGCGGGCATCGGCGGCAGGATCACGGCGCCGGCGCGCGACACGCGCAGCATGTTCTCGAGATGGATGTCCGAGAGCGGGGTCTCGCGCACGAGCAGCACCAGCTTGCGCCGCTCCTTCAGCACGACGTCGGCCGCGCGGTGCACCAGGTTCTCGCCGACGCCCGAGGCGATCGCGGCGAGCGTGCGCATCGAGCACGGCGCGACGATCATCCCCTCGGTGACGAACGAGCCCGACGACACGGTCGCGGCCATGTTGCCCGTGCCGTGGACCTCGGCCGCGAGCTCGCGCAGCTGCGCCAGCGACAGCCCGGTCTCGTGCTCGACCGTCTGCTGGCCCCACTTGGACAGGACCAGGTGCGACTCGACCCCCGCGGCGCGGAGCGCCTCGAGCAGGCGGACCCCGAACACGGCGCCCGTGGCGCCGGTGATGCCGACGATGATTCTTCGCAAGGGACCTCCTCCTTTGCCGGCCCGACACGCATTGGCGGGCCGGACTCCATTGAGCCGCGGGAATCCCGTGCACCCTTTGATGCAAGTCAACCCGATGCCGCCTTCGTTGCGCGAAGGTGACGCTTCCAGTGACCCGAGGAGGAGAAGACCATGGGCAGGATGGGCGATGTCGACGATCGCGTGCGCATCGAGCACAGGATTCCGTACGAGGACCTGCGCGAGTGGCTCGTGCAGGTCGAGAAGCTCGGCGAGCTGCGCCGCGTCAACGGGGCGACCTGGCAGGAAGACATCGGCATGGCGGCCGAGCTCGTGCAGCACGACGAGAACGCGCCCGCGGTGCTGTTCGACGAGGTGCCCGGCTGCAGGAAGGGCCAGCGCGTCCTCACCAATTTCTTCGGCGGCCGGCGCAAGAACATGACGCTCGGCTTCCCGCTGGAATACTCCAAGCTCGAGCTCTCGCAGGCGTTCCTCGAGCACTACATGCGCGATTTGAAGCCGATCCCGCACCAGTTCGTCGAGACCGGCCCGGTCATGGAGAACGAGATCACCGGCGACGCGATCGACATCACGAAGTTCCCGGTCCCGCTCTGGCACGACGCCGACGGCGGCCGCTACGTCGGCACGGGCAGCTACAACATCACGATCGACCCGGACGAGCGCTGGATCAACGTCGGCACCTACCGCGTCATGATCCACGACAAGAACCAGCTCGGCTTCTACCAGTCGCCGGGCAAGCACGGGCGCATCCACCGCGACAAGTACCAGGCGCGCGGCGAGCCGATGCCGGTCGTCATCGTGATCGGCGGCGATCCGCTGCAGTTCCTGATCGCGTGCAGCGAGATGCCCTACGGCGTGTGCGAGCTCGACATCGCCGGCGCGCTGCGCGGCAAGCCGGTGAAGGTCGTGAAAGGCAAGCTCACGGGCCTGCCGATCCCGGCCAACTGCGAGATGGCGATCGAGGGCTTCGTGCAGCCGGGCAAGCGCCTGCCGGAAGGACCGTTCGGCGAGTGGACCGGCTACTACGCGAGCGACGTGCGCGAGGAGCCCGTCCTCGACATCAAGGCTATTTACCACCGCAACGACCCGATCATCCTCGGCTGCCCGCCGCAGCGGCCGCCCGAGGAGCAGGCGCGCTACCGCGCGGTGACGCGCTCGGCGCTGATCCGCCGCTACATCCAGCAGGCGGGGGTCCCCGACGTCACCGCGGTGTGGGCGCACGAGGTCGGCGGCTCGCGGCTGCTGCTCGGCGTCTCGATCAAGCAGCGATACCCCGGGCACGTGAAGCAGGCGGGCCATGTCGCGGCCATGTGCCACGCCGGCGCCTACGCCGGCAAGTACGTGGTCGTGACCGACGAGGACATCGACGTCTCCAATCTCGAGGACCTGATGTGGGCGGTGTGCACGCGCTCCGACCCGGCCACCTCGATCGACATCATCCACAACACCTGGAGCACGCCGCTCGACCCGAGTATCCCCCCGGAAAAAAAGGAGAAAGGCGACAACACCAACTCGCGCGCGATCATCGACGCGTGCCGGCCGTTCCACTGGCGCGACAAGTATCCGAAGGTCAACATGCCGACCGCGGAAAAGGCACGTGTCGCACGGGAGAAGTTCGGGTATCTTTTGAAGTAGGATGAATGAGACGCTGGTCGAGGCCCGGGGGATCCACAGCTACTACGGCGCAAGCCACGTCCTGCACGGGGTCGACTTCAGCGTGCGCCGAGGCGAGGCGGTCGGGCTCATGGGCCGCAACGGCATGGGCAAGACCACGCTGCTGAGGACCATTCTCGGCCTGGTCAGACCGAAGGCAGGCGCCGTCAAGGTGAAGGGCCGCGATATGACGCGCGCGGCGCCGCACGCGATCGCGCGCGCCGGCCTCGCCTACGTGCCCGAGGGGCGCGGCATCTTCCCGAATCTCTCGGTGTGGGAGAACCTGATGATGGCCGCGCGCCCGGGCGCGGACGGCCGGCGCGAGTGGACGCTCTCGCGCGTGCTCGAGTCGTTCCCGCGGCTCGCCGAGCGCCTCGAGCACGGCGGAGCGCAGCTCTCGGGCGGCGAGCAGCAGATGCTCGCCATCGGCCGCGCGCTCATGACCACTCCGGACCTGCTGGTGCTCGACGAGGCGACCGAAGGTATCGACCCCAAGATCGCCCACGAGATCTGGGCCATCATCCGGCACCTGAAGGACGAAGGCATCGCCACCGTCATCGTCGACAAGAACTTCGCCGCGGTGTCCGCGGTGGCGGACCGCGCCGTCATCCTGGTGAAAGGCAAGGCGGTCTTCTCGGGGACGACGGCCGAGCTGCGCGCGCAGCCCGAGCTGCACGTGCGCCACCTGGGGGTGTGATGATCGGCGAGGACGAAGTCCGCGACGCGCTGCGCGACGTCGTCGACCCCGAGGTCGGAATGAACATCGTCGATCTCGGGCTGGTGTACGGCGTCGAGACGAGCGACGAGCGCATCGCCGTGCGCATGACCATGACCTCACCCGGCTGCCCCATGAGCGAGACCATCCTGGAATCGGCGCGCGCGGCATTGCAGGCCGCGGCGCCGTCGGCGAGCATCGAGCTCGATCTCGTCTGGGACCCGCCGTGGACGCCCGACATGATGTCCGGGATCGCGCGCGGCCACTTCGGCTGGCCGGAACGCTGATTCGATGGAGCGCGCGGTGCGACCGGCGCTCAGATTGCCGCTGCTCGCCGCCGGCTTCGTCGCCCTCTTCGCGGGCGTCGGCGCCGGGCTCGCGCGCCTGGGCTGGACCCTGCCCGGCGCATCGCTCGCCGGGGTGCATGGGCCGCTGATGATCTGCGGCTTCTTCGCGACGGTCATTTCGCTCGAGCGCGCGGTGGCGCTCGGAAAGCGCTGGCCGTATCTCGCCCCGATCGCGTCCGCGCTCGGCGCGCTCGCGCTCGTCTCCGCGCAGCCGCTCGCCGCGCAGCTCCTGTTCCTCCTCGCGGGAGCCGCGCTCGTCGCCGCCTGCGTCTCCATCTACACGCGGCAGCCGGCCCTGCACTCGCTCGTGCCGGTGCTCGGCGCGGCGTGCTTGACCGCCGGCGGCGCGCTGTGGCTCGCCGGCCCCGGGGTCGCCGCGGCCGTGCCGTGGTGGATCGCCTTTCTCGTGCTCACGATCGCGGGCGAGCGCCTCGAGCTCTCCCGGCTGCTGCCGCGGCCGCCCGCCGCGGCGCGCGTCTTCGCGCTCGTCGTGGCCGCGATCGTCGCGTCGCTCGCCGTGTCGCTCGCGCTTCCGCTCGCCGGCCGGGCCGCGCTCGGCGCCGCGACGCTCGCCCTGGCGGCGTGGCTCGTGCGCTACGACGTCGCCCGCCGCACGCTGCGCGGACGCGAGCTGCCGCGCTTCGTCGCCGTGTGCCTGCTCTCCGGATACGCGTGGCTCGCGGCGGGCGCGGTCTTCCTGGCGTGCAGTCCCTGGC
Organism: Burkholderiales bacterium; assembly: GCA_036518595.1. Lineage (GTDB taxonomy): Bacteria > Pseudomonadota > Gammaproteobacteria > Burkholderiales > SG8-39 > VBDM01. Next base: position 284 of record DATDMW010000275.1, on the reverse strand, counting down.
TTCCCGGGTTCGCCCGCGACGCCGGCCTGCACGCGATCCTGCTCGGGTTCGTGTTCTCGATGGTGTTCGGGCACGCGCCGATCATCTTCCCGGCCGTCACCGGCGCGGCCATGGCTTATCACTGGAGCTTCTACGTGCCGCTCGCGCTCCTGCAGGCGTCGCTCGCGGTCCGCGTCGCGGGCGACTTCGGGGTGCTCGGGGCATGGCGCGCCGCGGGCGGGGCCGGAAGCGCGGCGGCGCTCGCGCTGTTCGTCGCCGGCACCGCGGCCGCGGTCGCGCGCGGG
>DATDMW010000274.1:0-2151 GCA_036518595.1 Burkholderiales bacterium | reverse complement strand
AGCGGATCGCAATCGTGCTTGCGCCCAACATGGCGGTCGGCGTGAACGTCCTGTTCAAGCTCGCGGAGACGGCGGCCAAGGCGCTCGGTGACGCCTACGACGTCGAGATCATCGAGGCGCACCACCGGCACAAGGTGGATGCGCCTTCGGGCACCGCGATCCGCATCGGCGAGATCGTCGCCGCGGCTCTGGGCCGCGACCTCCCGAGCAGCGCCGCGCACGGCCGGCGCGGCAACACCGGCGAGCGCGAGACGAAGACGATCGGATTCCACGCGATTCGCGGCGGCGACATCGTCGGAGAGCATACGGTGATGTTCGCCGGGGAGGGCGAGCGCGTCGAGCTGGTCGTCCGCTCCACGAGCCGCGCGACCTATGCGCTCGGCGCGCTGCGCGCGTGCCGCTTCCTCGAGGGCCGAGGCCCGGGTCTCTACGACATGCAGGACGTGCTCGGGCTGCGCTGAGCGCCCGCCTCAATTCCCCGACTGCATCACCCGCACGGCCTGGCGAGTCCAGACCTCGTCGATCGCGTGGAGCAGCGCGTCGGCGCTCGGGTAGCGGCGCTCCGGGTCGACCGCGAGCATGCGGTCGAGGAGATCCTGGTACTCGGCGAGCTGTTGCGGCAGCTTCGGCCGCGGCGCGCGCGTGTGCAGCGCAAGCACCTCGGCGACGCCGTCGGCCTCGAACGGCCTGCGGCGCGTCAGCATTTCGTGGAAGATCACACCGAGCGAGTAGAGGTCCGAGCGCGCGGTTACGGGGCGCGCCTCGGTCTGCTCGGGCGAGATGTAATAGGGCGTCCCGAATACTTCCCCGTGCAGCGTGCTGCCGGCGTTCTGCCCGAGGCGCTTCGCGATGCCGAAATCGACCAGCGCGATGGTCCCGTCGGCCCGCGCCATGAGGTTCGCCGGCTTCACGTCCCGGTGGACGATGCCGTGATTGTGGATCTCGCGCAGGCCGGCCGCCGCCTGCGCAAGCAGCGACAGCGCCTGCCGCGGCGTCAGCCCGCGCAGGATGATGTCGGACAGCGTCCCGCCCGGAAAATATTCCATCGCGATATACGCGAGGTCTTCGCTGAAGCCGCGGTCGTAGATCTTGACGACGTTCGGATGGTCGATCGCCGAGATGATGTCGAACTCCTGGATGAAGCGCTGCAGCAGTGCGTCATAGCTGCCCAGGGACAGGTTCAGGATCTTGAGCACGACCTGCCGGCGGTCGCTCTCGCGCTCGGCGAGGTGGACGCTCGACGAGCCACCTTGCCCGATCTTGGACAGCACCTTGTAGCCGCGCACCGACAGCGGCGTGTCGGAATGCGGCGTGATGACCTGGCGCAGGGTGATGCCGAGCGCCTCCTTGGCCGCTTCCGCCGCGATCTGCGCGTTCGCCGCCATGGCGTCGCGCATGTCCGCCGGCAGCTCTACGGGCGTGTCGGTGGCGATGTCGGCCTCGACGCCGATCACCTCGTGGACCGTGGTCGGCGCGCTGCGCCCGCGCAGTTGCACGGGCTGCTGGCCGCCGATGCTGACGCCGGCGCCGGCCGACGCGATGGTCCTGTCGCTCGCCACGATCGCCCACCCGAGCTCCTTGGTCTGTCCTTCGAGGCGCGAGGCGACGTTGACCGTGTCGCCGATGACGGTGAACTCGCCTTGCCCCGCAGTGCCGACCACGCACATCAGCACCTCGCCTGTGTGCAGCCCGACGCCGATCGCGAAGTCGGGCAGCCCGCGCGACGGGTGGCGCTGCCGGATCCAGTCCCGGAACCCGCGTGAAGCGAGCTGCATGGCGAGGCTCGCGCGGATCGCGCGCTTCGCGTGCGAATCGTTGGCCGCGCCGGCGATCGGCTCGAACAGGGCCATGACCCCGTCGCCCAGAAACTTCATGATGCGTCCGCCGCAGGCGAGGACCGGAGCGCACGCCTGCTGCAGATAGGCGTTCAGGAACTCGGCGATCTCCCCGGCCGTGAGACGCTCCGAGTACGTCGTGAAGTTCCGGATGTCCGAGAACAGGATCGTCGCATCGGCGATCTTGCCGGTCGTCTCGGCGGGGTCGACGTCGAGCAGCGGCCCCCAGCCGTCCTCGCCCACGGTGCTCGCGCGGAACTTCTCCTTGAGGCTCGCCGCCTTCGTAAGCAGCCGCGCGGCCAACGCCTGCGTCGAC
>DATDMW010000273.1:0-7214 GCA_036518595.1 Burkholderiales bacterium | reverse complement strand
ATGGCCGGCGCGGCGCTGCTCGCCGGCCGCGCCGCGTTGCTGCTCGGCGCCGGGCGGGTCTTCGTCGGCTTCGTCGGCAGCGCGCCGCCGGCGGTCGATCCGGCGCAGCCCGAGCTGATGCTGCGCGCGGCGAAGGACCTGTTCGCGAAGAACCTGCTGACCGTGCTCGCCGCCGGACCCGGCCTCGGCCGCTCCGAGGCCGCGAAGAAGGCGCTCGATGCCGCGATCGGCGCGAAGCTGCCGCTGGTTCTCGACGCCGACGGCCTCAACCTCGTCGCGGCGAGCGCCCGGCTCGCGAAGAAGGTCGCCGCGCGCGGCGCGCCGACCATCATGACGCCGCACCCCGCCGAGGCCGGCCGCCTCCTCGGGCGCGAGACGCACGAGGTGCAGTCCGATCGCGTCGCCGCGGCGAAGGCGATCGCGAAGCGCTACTCGGCGCTCGTGGCGCTGAAAGGAAACGGCACCGTGATCGCCGCGCCCGGCGGAAGCTGGTGGATCAACCCGACGGGGAATCCGGGCATGGCTTCCGCGGGAATGGGCGACGTGCTGACCGGGATCATCGCCGCGCTGCTCGCGCAGGGCGCGTCTCCCGAGGACGCCGCGGTCGCCGGCGTGTACCTGCACGGCGCCGCGGCCGACCGCCTCGTCGCCGCGGGCGCCGGCCCCGTGGGCCTGACCGCGGGCGAGGTGATCGACGCCGCGCGCGCGCTGCTCAACCCGGCGAGCGCGCGCTGAGCAGGCGCGCGAGCTGCGCCAGCTCCTCGCGGTTCAGGTCCGACACGATCCAGAACTCCATGCCGTCCGCGGCGGCGCGCTCGACGTTGAAGCCGTCGCGCTCGTAGCCGCCTGATCTCCTGCCCGCTCCCGGACGCACGAAGACGTCGATCGTGTGCCGGCGCCGCTGATAGCCGAGCACGGCAACCGGGTGGCCGTCGAGCACGTCGACGCGCGCGCCGCGCAGCGCGAAGCCCTCGGCGGCGAAGTCGGACACGGGCGGCGAGTACGGCAGCCGCGCGCTCAGCCACGGCTTCACGTTGTGCTGGTCGGAGGATTCGACGTCGACGAGCCGCCCGGCGAGCGTGGCGCGCACGTGGCTCGCGACCGCGTCGCCGGCGAGGCGCTCCTCCGCTGCCGGGCGCAGCGTCGTCCACGCGAGCGTCCACGTCAGCGCCGCGGCGGCGGCGAACGCGGCGGCGGGCGCGAGCCAGCGGCGACGCCGGAGTCCCCCCGCGGCGCGAGCGCCCTCGGGCGGCGCCGGGATCGACACGCGCAGGCGCGCCGCAAGCTCCGCCGGCGCGCGGTGGTAGTCGGCCTGCGCGCGGATCGCCGCCGACGCCGCGCGGATGCGCTCGCACGCGGCGCGCAAGCCCGCGTCCCTCGCGAGCAGCGCCTCGAGCTCCAGGCTCGCGGCCGGATCGAGCTCGCCGTCGGCGTAGGCGTCGAGCAGGCGCGCGGCTTCGTCGCGGTTCATCGGGCGGCCTTCGGCGCCGCGTTCGGACCGGCGGCGTTCTCGATCGCGCGCAGCGAATCGGCGAGCAGGCGCCGCCCGCGCGCGAGGCGCGACATCACGGTGCCGATCGGGATCTCGGCGATGCGCGCGATGTCCTTGTACGCGAGGTCCTCGAGCTCGCGCAGCACGATCGCCTCGCGGAAGGGCGCCGGCAGCGCGGCGAGCGCCTCGTTCAGCCGGCGGCGGTCGACGGCGCGCAGCGCCAGGTCCTCCGGCGTGCCGGCATCGTCGGCGATGCGCTCCACGGCGCCGTCGTCGAACGCGGCGAGCTCCGCGGGGCGGTTGATCTGCATCCAGCTCATGCACGAGTTGCGCACGATCGCGAGCAGCCACGGCCGCGGCTCGCCGCGCAGGCCGTCGAAGAAGCGGAAGGCGCGCAGCGCCGCCTCCTGCACCACGTCCTGTGCGTCGTGGTCGTTGCGCGTGAGCCAGCGCGCGAGGTTGTACGCCGCGTCCAAATGCGGAAGCACGGTGCGCTCGAATCGCTGCTTGCGCTCGTCCAAGGGTCGTCGCCGCGGCCGGGGTCTAGCGCGCCATGATACGTCACGCGGTCACGTGCAGCTTGCCGGCCATGCCCTCGTGGCCGTCGCCGCAGAAGATGTCGCACAGGAAGACGAACGTCCCCGCCTTGTCCGGCGTGAAGCTCACGCGGGACACCTGGCCCGGGATGATGTCGGCGCGCACGCCGAAGTCGGGCGCGTTGAAGCCCATCACCACGTCGCCCGAGGTCAGCTCGATCGTCACCGGCTCGCCCTTCTTCAGCGTCACCTCGGCCGGCAGGTACGCGAAGCGGCGCGCGGTGATGCGCACGACCCGCGGCGACGGCTGGGCGCGAAGAAGGCCGCCGCCCGCTGTCACGTTCAGGGCCGCCCCTGCGACGGTCAGCCCGGCGGCGACGAAGCGGCGGCGCGGGAAGGAGATCATGCGCGCGCCACCGGATACTCGGTGATCTCGTACTCGGGCTTCGGCGGCTCGGCGCCCACCGAGCGGAACCCGAGGCCGCGGTAAGGCTGCGCGGGATCCCACTTGATCGGCTCGCGCTTCGGCTGCGACCCGGGCGCGGGCAGCGGAAAGATCAGCGACTTCGCCGAGTGGTGCGCGATGTGCCCGGTCGTGTGGTGGTTCTCCTGGTGGATGTGGCCGTAGAACACGGTCACGTTCCGGTGCGGCATCAGGATCTCCATCGCCTGCGCGCCGTCGCGGGTCGCCCAGTCCCACTGCGGGTAGAGGTCGAACAGCGGCCGGTGCGCGAGCACGACGAGCGGAGCGTCGCTCGGATGCTTCGCGAGATCTTCCTTGAGCCAGGCGAGCTGCTTCTCGCCGATGCGCGCGGCGGGGTCCGAGACATTGTCGAGCGCGACGAAGTGCACGCCCTTGTGGTCGAAGCTGTAATAGCTCGGCCCGAACTGCTCCTTCCACGCCTCGCCGTTGTCGAGCGCGGCGTCGTGCTCGCCCGCGAGGAAGCGCACGTTCGGGTTCTTCAGGCCGCCGACGATCTTGCGGAACTCCGCGAGCCGGCGCCGACTCTCCTTCGGGTCGTCCGTCTTGTGCGTGAGATCGCCCGTGAAGACGATGAAGTCCGGCTGGAACGGCAGCGCGTTCACCGCCGCGACCGCCTTGTGCAGCGTGCCGCCCGCGTCGGGGTTCACCGCCGGGCCGCTGAAGCCCCAGTGCGTATCGGAGAGCTGGACGAAGTAGAACTCGTCCGCGGCGACCCCGCGCTCGCTCCCCGCGCGCGCGGCGCAGCCCGCGAGACCGGACGCGAACACGGCGCCGCCGAGCCCGGCGAGCCTGAGGAAATCCCTGCGATCGATGCCCGACATGGCCGGCCCCCGGATGAATGCCGGTCGTGCGACCGGCGACACCCTGCAAGACCGGGGGCCGTGCCCCTTTATTCCCGGCTAGCGCTCCGGCGGCTGCGCGATGCGGATCATGCCCGCCGAGGGCGGCTCGCGGTTGGACCGGTCGCCCGCGAGCGCGCGCGAGCGGTACGCCTCGAACGCGAGCTGGTACCAGGCGATCGCCTCGTCGCGCAATTTCTCCTCGGTCAGCGCAGGCGCGCCGCCGCCCACCGGGTAAGGCGCGATGCGCACGCGCCGCTGCGGCATCAGCGTCACGAGGCGCCCGTCGCGCAGATACCCGAGCGTCTGGTAGTTCGCGACGAACGCGCGATCCTCGGACGGCGGCGTCGCGAACAGGTCGTGCCCGAAGAACTTGGTGCGGTAGCTGAAGTGCAGCTGCCCGAGCAGCGTCGGCGCGATGTCGATCTGCGACATCAGCCGCTCGACGCGCCCCGGCTCGATGTGCTTCGGCGCGTAGAACAGCAGCGGGATGCGGTACTGCGCGACCGGAATGTCGAGCGTGCCTCGGGCGTTCGCGCCGTGATCCGCGGTGAGCACGAACAGCGTGTCGCCGAACCAGGGGTGCTTCTTCGCCTCGTCGATGAAATGCCCGATCGCCCAGTCGGAGTACTTGACCGCGCCGTCGCGCCCCGAGCCCGACGGGATGTCGATGCGGCCGTCGGGATACGTATACGGGCGGTGGTTGCTGGTCGTCATCACGTGCGCGAAGAACGGCCGGCCGTCGGCGTAGGCGCGGTCGAACTGCTCGATCGCGAAGTCGAACAGGTCCTCGTCGGCGACGCCCCAGATGTTCTCGTGGTGGATGCGCTCCTTCGGAATCATGGTGCGATCGACGGCGCGGTAGTCGTTCGCCTCGAAGTAAGCGTTCATGTTGTCGAAGTAGCCGTAGCCGCCGTAGACGAAGAGCGCCTCGTAGCCGCGGTTCTCGAACACGCTGCCCAGCGTGAACAGGCCCTCCGCGCCCGGCCGCTTCACGATCGACTCGCCCGGCGTGGGCGGGATCGCGAGCGACAGCGCCTCGAGGCCGCGCACCGTGCGGTTGCCGGTCGCGTACACGTTCGTGAAGAGCAGGCTCTCGCGCGCGAGCGCGTCGAGCCGCGGCGTCAGCCCGCGCGGGTTGCCGAACGTACCGAGGAACTCGGCGCCGAGGCTCTCCTCGCTCACCAGCACGACGTTCAGCCGCTTCTCCGGAGCCTTGTCGATCACCAGGCGCTCGACGCTCGACTCGGGCCGCGCCGGCCAGCGCTCGCCCGCGGCCGTGAGCCGCGTGCGCACGAAGGCGGACGCCTCGGCCTCGGGCCGCGTCGCGTAGAACACCGGGAAGTCGAGCGAGTTCGCGCGGAACGCGGCGAAGAACTGGTAGATGCCGTTGCCGCCGAGCTCGCGCGCCGTGTCGCCGCCGGGATCGGTGCGCGCGCTGGTCGAGACGAACGCGATCGCGAGCGCCGCCGCGGCCGCCACCGCGCCCGCCGGGCCGAGCCGAGCGCCGCGCGTCGCGTCGCGACCGATGCGGCGCCAGATCGAGGGCGCGAGCCCGGCCGCGACGACCGCCGCGCCGGCCGCCGCGGCGGACATGAGCTTGCCGACCGGATAACTCTCGAGGATGTTGCCGAGCACCTCGCGCGTGTAGATCAGGTAATCGACGGCGATGAAGTTGAAGCGCGCCCCGAACTCGTCCCAGAACAGCCACTCGGCGATCGCGACCCAGAGCAGCAGGTACGCGTACGCCGCGACCCCGACCACGACCAGCGCGCGGTGCGCGCGTGAGCGCACCAGGCCGGACGGCGCGAGCGCGAGCCACAGCGCGAGCGGCAGCACGAAGTACGTCGCCACCACGGCGTCGAAGAAGGCGCCGGTGACGAAGGCCTCGGCGCCCGCAAGCACTCCGCCGATGCCCTGCGTGTCGGGGCGGGCGAGCAGCGCGACGCGCGTGCCGAGGCCGACCGCGAAGGTCATCGCATAGACGAGCGCCACCGGGTAGAAGCGGCCGCCGAAGCCTGCGGCGAGGCGGTTCCGGAGGTTCTGAAGAACTGCATTCATGCCGTTGATTATACTGGCGCCCGGAGCGCTCCTTGGAGGCATTTCTCGTATCGACCGGCATTGTTGCCCTGGCGGAAATGGGCGACAAGACGCAGCTGCTCGCGCTCGTCCTCGCGGCGCGCTACCGCGGGCGGCACACGGCCGTGGTTCTCGGCATCCTCGTCGCGACGCTGGTGAATCACGGACTCGCCGCCGAAGTCGGCAGCTGGCTCACGCAGGCGATCGGCGCGCACGCGATGCGATGGATCGTCGGGCTCTCGTTCCTCGCGATGGCGGCGTGGATCCTCGTCCCGGACAAACCCGGAGACGACACCGGCCGCGCCGAGCGCTTCGGCGCCTTCGGCACGACGCTGGTCTCGTTCTTCCTGGTCGAGATGGGCGACAAGACGCAGATCGCGACGGTCGCGCTGGCCGCGCGCTACGAATCCGTGGTCGCCGTCGTCGCGGGGACGACGCTCGGGATGATGCTCGCCAACGTGCCGGCGGTGTGGCTGGGCGACCAGCTGCTGCGGCGGGTGCCGGTCCGCCTCGTGCACGTCGTCGCCGCGGCGCTGTTCGCCGTGCTGGGCGTGATCGCGCTCGCGGGCTAGGCCGCCAGGCGATCGGCCTAGACGATAGAAGCGGGCGCCATCTTCTCGGGCAGCAGGTAGCCGCGGCGCGCGCGGCGCAGCTTGTACTTCTCGAGCTCCTTGCCGGAAACGGTGCAGGTCTTCGGCTTGCCGCCGCGGCCGGTGCCTTCGACGGTGACCGTGCTGCCGTCGCTGAAGCCCGCGGCGACCATCGGGTCCTCGTCGTCCGCGCCCATGAGGATCAGCCCGCGGCCGCGCGCGAGCTCGCGCATCTCGGACGCGGGGAAGAGCAGGAGCTTGCCCATGCGCGAGACGGTGGCGACCATGCCCTTCTCCCAGCCCGCGGGCGCGGGCGCGGGCCGCAGGATCTGCTCGCCCTCCTCGATGCTCATGAAGCCCTTGCCCGCGCGCACGCGCGTGACGAGCTCCTCCGACGGCGCGACGAAGCCGTAGCCGGCGCTCGTCGACACGAGGTACTTCCTGCCGGGCTGCGCGTCCAGGACGTGCGCCACGCGCGCGCCCGGCGCGAGCTCGACCATCGACGAGAACGGCACCCCGTCGCCGCGCGAGCCCGGGATGTCGGACGCCTGGATCGAGAAGGCGCGCCCGGTCGAATCGATCATCGCGATCGGGTGGATGGTACGCGTCTCGAACACGGCATACGGGCCGTCGCCTTCCTTGTACGTCACGCCCGAGAGGTCGAGCCCGTGCCCCTGGCGCGAGCGCAGCCAGCCGTTGCGCGATACGATCACGGTGACCGGCTCGTCGAGCGTCTTCGCCTCGGCCACCGTGCGTCCGGCTTCCTCGATCCGCGTGCGGCGCTCGTCGCCGTACTTCTTGGCGTCGGCCCTGATCTCGGCGGCGACCTGCTTCTTCATCGCCGGCTCGCTGCCGAGCAATTCCTTGAGCGACTTGCGCTCGGCGCCGAGCGCCTTCAGCTCCTCGTCGATCCTGATGCCCTCGAGGCGCGCGAGCTGGCGCAGCCGGATCTCGAGGATGTCCTCGGCCTGAACGTCCGTCAGCTTGAAGCGCTTCATCAGCGCGGGCTTGGGCTCGTCCGAGGCGCGGATGATCTTGATCACTTCCCCGATGTTCAGGAAGACGATCTTGCGGCCTTCGAGGATGTGGATGCGCCGCTCGACCTCGCCTAGGCGGTGCTTCGTGCGCCGCGTGACGGTGTCGACCCGGAAGCCGACCCACTCCTCGAGCAGGTCGCGCAGATTCTTGCGGCCG
>DATDMW010000272.1:0-2315 GCA_036518595.1 Burkholderiales bacterium | reverse complement strand
CACCGTGAGCTCGGTGATGATCCCGAGCGTTCCTTCGGCGCCGACGAAGAGGCGCGTCAGCTCGTAGCCCGCCGCGGACTTGCGCGAACGCCGCGAGGTCGTGATCACCCGGCCGTCGGCGAGCACGACCTTCAGCGCGAGAACGTTCTCGCGCATCGTGCCGGAGCGCACCGCGTTCGTGCCCGAGGCGCGCGTCGACGCCATGCCTCCGAGCGTCGCGTCGGCGCCGGGATCGATCGGGAACATCAGCCCCGAATGCCGGATGTGCTCGTTCAGCTGCTTGCGCGTCACCCCCGCCTGGACGACGACGTCGAGATCGGCCTCGTGCACCTCGAGCACCTGGTTCATGCGCGAGAGATCGACGCAGACGCCGCCGCGGATCGCGAGGACGTGCCCCTCGAGCGAGGTGCCGACGCCGAACGGGATGATCGGCGTCTTGTGCCGGCGGCACAGGTTCACGACGTCGCGCACCTCCTCGGTCGACTCGGGAAAGACGACCGCGTCGGGCGGCGCGTAGGGGAAGTAGGACTCGTCCTTGCCGTGGTGCTCGCGCACCGCGCGCGTGGTCGAGACGCGCTCGCCGAGCAGCGCGCGCAGCTCTTCCAGGAGCGTCGCGTCGAGCTCGCGGGGCTTGTTCATCTACTCCAGCTCGATCTTGCCCTCGAACTTCACCGAGAGCTTCAGCCCCGGCACGTCGAGCGTCACCGAAGCCGGGAACTTCTCGTTGCCGCGGATCGCGCCGCTCGAGCGCGCCTTCTCGACCGCGTGCTCGATCTCCCGCTGGGAGCTGACGCCCACCATCTTCAGGAACTTGCGGATGCTGATATTGAAGGTGTCTTCGTTCATCGCTCGCCTTTCGCCGTCGTCTCGCCGTTCAGTATACGCTCAGCGCCCGCGCAGCCGCGCGAGCAGGGCCCGCGTCGAGGCGTCGAGCCCCGCGGCGTCGCCGCCCTCGAGCAGCCGCGGCAGCAGCGTGCGCGCGACGCGCTTGCCCATCTCGACGCCCCACTGGTCGAAGCTGTTGATGTTCCAGATCACGCCTTCGACGAAGACCTTGTGCTCGTAGAGCGCGATCAGCTGGCCGAGCGCCTCGGGCGCGAGCCGCTCGAGCATGATGACGCTCGAGGGCCGGTCGCCGGGCAGCGCGCGCTGGGGATCCGCGGTGCGGTCGCCCTCCATGAGCGCCGCGCTCTGCGCGAGCGCGTTCGCGACGAGCGCCGCGTGCGCCGCGCCGCCGCGCCGGTCCGCGAAGACGATGAAGTCGGCCGGCACGAGCGCCGTGCCCTGGTGCAGCATCTGGTGGAACGAGTGCTGGCTCGGCGTGCCCGACGCGCCCCAGACGACCGGCGCGGTCGCGTAATCCACCGGGCGGCCGGCGCGGTCGACGCGCTTGCCGTTCGATTCCATCTCGAGCTGCTGCAGGTACGCGGGGAAGTCGCGCAAGTCCTCGCCGTACGGCAGGACCACGCGGCTGCCGGCGCCGAGGAAGTTCACGGCCCAGATCTCGAGCAGCGCCATCAGCACCGGCATGTTGGCCTCGAGCGGCGCGGTGTGGAAGTGCGCGTCCATCGCGCGCGCGCCTTCGAGCAGCTCCTCGAAGCGCTCCATGCCGACCGCGAGCGCGACCGGCAGGCCGACCGCAGACCAGAGCGAGTAGCGCCCGCCGACCCAGTCCCACAGGGGGAAGATGCGCTCGGCTGCCAAGCCCCACTCGCGCGCGCCGCTCTCGTTGGCGGTGACCGCGGCGAAGTGACGATCGATCCTCCCGGCCGCGGCGGGGTTCTTCCCCAGGCCCGACTCCAGCCAGCGGCGCGCCCGCGCCGCGTTGTCGAGCGTCTCCGCGGTCGTGAACGTCTTCGACGCGACGATGAACAGCGTCCTCGCCGGCGCGAGTCCCTCGAGCGCCGCGTCGAGGTCGGCGGGATCGATGTTGGCCACGAAATGCAGGCGCGGGCTTCCCGGGGCGCGGAAGCGGCGCAGCGCGCGCGTCGCCATGCGCGGCCCCAGGTCGGAGCCGCCGATGCCGATGTTGACCACGTCGGCGATGCGCTCGCCGGTGGCGCCGGACGCGTCGCCGCCGTGGACCTGCTCCACGAAGCGCCGCATGCGCTCGCGCGCGGCGCGCACCAGCGGCATGACGTCGCGGCCCTCGGGAAACGCGCTCGCGTCCGAGCGCAGCGCGACGTGCAGCACGGCGCGGCCCTCGGTCGCGTTGATCGGCTCGCCCGCGTACATGCGCCGGATCCACCCGCGGACGTCGGCCTGCTCGGCGAGCGCGACCAGCAGCCGCAGCGTTTCGGCGTCCGCCAGGTGCT
>DATDMW010000271.1:0-7892 GCA_036518595.1 Burkholderiales bacterium | reverse complement strand
TCCTCGCGCGCCAAGACGTGCACGCGCGGGGCTTCGGCGCCGCGGAACTTGAGCGCGTTGGCGACCAGGTTCTGGAACAGCTGCGTGAGCTGCGAGGCGTCGGCGCGCACCGTCGGCAGCGGATCGTGCGTCACGGCCGCGCCCGAGGCGTCGATCGCCGCGCGCAGGTTGGCGAGCGCCTGGTCGAGCGCGCCATGAGCGTCGGTCGGCTCCAGGTCGCGCCCGCGCGTCCCGACGCGCGAGTACGCGAGCAGGTCCTCGATCAGCTGCTTCATGCGCGCCGCGCCGTCGACGATGAACTCCATGAACTCCTTGGCGTCCTGGTCGAACAGCTTGCCGTAGCGGCGCATCAGCAGCTGCGTGTAACTCGAGATCATGCGCAGCGGCTCCTGCAGGTCGTGCGAGGCGACGTACGCGAACTGCTGCAACTCGGCGTTCGAGCGCGCCAGGTCCTGGGCGCGGCGCGAGAGCTCCTCGTGCGCCTCGCGCAGGTCGGCCTCGGCCTGGCGGCGCGCCAGCAGCTGCCCGATCTGGTTGCCGAGGCTCATCCCGAGCTGCAGCAGCCAGTCGTCGAAGTGCGCGACGTCGCTGCCGTAGAACTCGATCACGCCGCGGACCTCGTTGCCGATCAGCACCGGCAGCGCGAACGCGCCGTGCAGGCCCGCCGCGGCCGCCGACTGGGCGCGCAGGAACTCCTTCTCCGTGGCGACGTCGCCGATCCACACCGGCATCGCGGTGCCGAGGACGCGCCGCACCAGGCCGCTGTGCGAGGGCGCGTACACCATGCCCTGGGTCGCGTCGAGGAAGGTGCCGATCGCCGGGTCGCCGTTGGTCCAGGTCTCGGCGCGCTTGAGCGTCTTGGCGCCCGGCTGCAGCGTCCAGTGCGCCCCGCACACCCAGCCAAGCTGCCGGCAGACAGCGGCGATGATGCTGCGGATCGCGTCCGAGGGCGTATCGGCCTCGGCGATCAGCCGCGTCGCGGCGTGCTCGATCGCCTCGCGCTGCTCGGCCTGCTTGCGCTCCGTGATGTCGAGGATGGTGCCGATCAGCCCGGCGACCGTGCCGTCGGCGCCGGTGAAGGTCGCCTTGCAGTAGATGGTGTGGCGCACGCGGCCGCCGCGCACCGTCACCGGGATCTCATAGCGCTGGCTGCCCGGGTTCTGCCAGAGCTCGAGGTCCATCGCGAAGTGCTTCTCCGCCACGCCGGGGCTCTGCGGGTAGAGCTGGTGCACCGTCTTGCCGAGGAACTCCTCGCGCGTGAAGCCGAAGAATTCCTCCCAGGCGCGGTTCACGCCCAAATAGCGCCCGTCGCGCGCCTTGAAGAACACCGGGACCGGAAGCGTCTCGATCAGCTCCTGCGCGAGCTGCATCTGCGCGGGCAGCTCGTCCGCGCTGCTGCCGAGCGTCGACAAGAACGACGCGACGTCGAAACGGCCCAAGATTCCCCTCCACCAGTGGCGCGCCCCCCGGGGCGGCCCGCCACTATCCTCAGTCCTGGGCGGATTGTAAATTGGGGGCGCCCCCCCGGCGCGACTTTTTGGCTATATTCCGGGCACTTTGAGCATCAACGCCCCCGCGCCTCCGCCGAACTGTGCGCCGCCGGACTTCCGCCCCCGGCGTCCCCGGATCGCGCTGCCCGAGGGAGCCTGCGACTGCCACGCGCACATCCTCGGTCCCGCGCGCGCGCACCCTTACGCGCCGCAGCGCGTCTACACGCCGCCCGACTGCCTGCTCCCCGACTACGAGCGCATGCTTGCCGCGCTCGGCCTCGAGCGCGCGGTGCTGGTGCAGCCGAGCGTGTATGCGCGCGACAACACGGTGCTCCTCGAGGCGCTCGCGCGCGGCGGCGGCCGCTACCGCGGTGTCGCCGTCGTGAGCCCGGAGATCCAGGACGCTGAGCTGGAACAGCTCGACGCCCAAGGGGTGCGCGGCGTGCGCGTGAACGTCGTCGACGTCCCCGGCCGCCGGCCGGGCGCACTGCCGCTCGAGGAGCTGCGCACGCTCGCCCGGCGCGTCGCGCCGCTCGGCTGGCACCTCGAGCTGCTGCTCCATGTCGACGAGTTTCCCGAGCTCGATCGCATGCTCGCCGGCTTTCCGGCCGACGTCGTGCTGGGCCACCTCGGCTACATGAAGACCGGGCGCGGCGTCGCGGATGCCGGCTTCCGGGCGCTGCTGCGGCTGCTCGGCGCCGGGCGCTGCTGGGTCAAGCTCACCGGCCCGTATCGGCTCTCGGCGGCGCCGCTGCCCTACGCGGACGTGATCCCATTCGCGCGCGCGCTCGCCGAGGCGCGCCCCGATCGGCTGCTCTGGGGCAGCGACTGGCCGCACGTCATGCTGAAAGGCGCGATGCCGAACGACGCCGACCTGATCGAGCTGCTCACCGACTGGCTGCCCGGCGACGCGCTGCGCCGGCGCGTGCTCGCCGAGAACCCGGCGGCGCTGTACGGCTTCGCCGGCTAGGCCGAGGCGATCAGCCCGAGCGACAGCGCCTTGGACACCGCGTGCACGCAATTCGCGGCACCGAGCTTCTCGCGCGCGTTACGCAGGTGGAACACCACGGTCCGGTCCGAGATCGACAGCAGACCGGCGATCCCCGCGTTGGTGTGGCCGGCGGCGGCGAGGCCGAGGATCTCGCGCTCGCGCTCGTTCAGCGCGAACCCGGCGCCGAGCGCGCCGGTCCGCGCAGGGCGTCCGCCGCGCTCGCGTACGAGGATGCGCGCGACGGCGTCGTGCGCATAGGTCGCGAGCAGCTGGCAGCCGCCGAGCGTGATCGACGGCGTGAGCGCCGGGTCGTGGCCGAGGCGGTCGCACACGAAGGTGAGGGAGCTCCACTGCGCGCCCGGCCCGTGGACGGGGTGGCTCGTGCCGGTGACCAGGCCGAAGTCGCGCGCCCTCGCGTAGAACTCGGGCGCGAGCGCTGCGAGCCGAGCCCAGGGCATGGGCTTCGAGCCCTGGAACGCCTGCGCCTGGAGCGGGTCGCGGCGCTCGTGGATCTGGCGCGAGCAGTAGTCGCGCCAACCCGGCGGGCAATCGTCGATGTAGACGTCGCGGCCGGCGCCGCCGGGCTGCGCGAACCATCCGCGGTAGATGAAGTACCGGTATCCGAGGCTGCGCACCGAGCGCGTGAGCGACTGCTGCAGCGTCGTGATCGTGGGCGCGGCGAGCACCTCGCCGGCGTGCAGGTCCATGGCTCCCTCCCTGGGGGCGAACTGCGGACGTAGTGAAACGACTGCGGACGTATTAATATACGTACATAATATTTGTGTCAAGCATAGAGTAAGATCCGACTCCGTGAGGGCAAGACGACGATGACGCAAGAGGCGCGTGCCACGCGCGCGCGGATACCCAAGCGCGGCCTGGGGCTCGGCAGCGCCGTGCGCCGGCTGCGCGAGCTGCACGGCGTCGGACAGGAGGTGCTCGCCGAGCGCAGCGGCGTGAGCCAGGGCTACCTCTCGCAGATCGAGAGCGGGACCTGGACCACGGTCACCGAGGACGTCCTCGGCCGCATCGCGAACGCCCTCGGCGTCGAGCCCTGGATGATCCTCGCGCAGGCTGCCGGCCTCAAGCTCGACCAGGTCGAGCGCTTCACCGACGACGAGCGGCGCTGGCTCGACGTCTACCGCGCGCTCGACCCCGAGCAGCGCGAGACGGTCCTCAGGGTCGCGACGGTGATGCGGCGGCCGCCGGCGCGCCGGCGCTAGCGGTCAATCGTCGGGCCGGCGCAGCGGCCGGATGAGCTGCTCCTCGAGCTCGCCGATGTGGCGCTGGGCGGCGTCGACCAGCTCCTGCACCCCGGCAATGCAGCTCGTGATCGCGAACAGCTTCTCGAAGCCGAGCGTCACCAGCTCTCCCTGCTCCAGTCGCTCGGCGACGTCCTTCGTGCCGCTGCCGCGCAACAGCGGGCGCAGCAGGTCCTGCAGCTGCTCGAGCTTGCGCTCCTGCAGCGTCGAGTAGTCTTTCACCAGGCGGTACTGCCGCGTGAGCAGCAGCAGGTTGCGGCAGCGCGTGCGTACCTCGATCGGGTCGATCGGCTTGGCGAGGAAATCGACCGCGCCCGCCTCGAGCGCCTCGTAGCGCACGGCGCGCTCGTTCGTCGCGGTCACGACCATCACCGGGACGTGGCGCAGGCGCGCTTCCTGGCGCAGCCGGGCGGCAAGCTGCGCACCGTTCATCCCCGGCATGCGGTAATCTGTGATCACGAGATCCGCCTCGTGGCCCTTCAGCCAGTCGAGGGCTTCGTCGCCGCCGGCGAAGACCGAGGTCGACACTTCCGGGTCGATGCCGCGGACCATGTGGTCGAGCACCGTGCGCGCCGTGTCCTCGTCGTCGACGATCACCACCGACGCCCCGCGCAACCCGAGCACGTGGACCGGAGCGTCGGCGGGCCGGGCGCGGAACGCGCCGAGGAGAACGTCGGGGCCGGAGCCGCTCATGCGAGGCACCTCGGGTGGCGGCCGCGCGGCGCGCGAGCCTGATCGCCATGCTAATATTTTTGCGGCGTATCTACAAGCCATGGCGCCGCGCGGGAGGGACGGGGTGCAGGCCTTGCGGTCGTGGTGGAACGAGCAGCGCTCGCGGCCGAACTACGGCGAGTTCGCGCAGGCCGTGATCCGCGTCGGGATCGGGCTCGCGCTCGCCTGCTACTACGCCGCGATGGGGAGTTGGCAGCCCGCGTGGATCCCCGCGTTCTTCTGGGGCTTCGTCGCCACGACCTTCGTGCTGCTGGCGTGGGTATCGGCCCTGCGGCGGCCTTCGCCGTTCGTGCGCTTGCTGTCGATGGTGGTCGACATCGGCACGCCGACGGTGCTGCTCGGCTTCACGGGCGAGCGCAGCGCGATCATCCTCTTCGTCTACACCTGGGTGCCGGTGGGGCACGGCTTCCGCTTCGGCCTGAGCTACCTGCGCGCCGCCTGGGTCGTGTCGATCCTCGGCTTCGTCGCGGTCTACGGCATCAGCGCCGCGGTCGACGGCTACTGGTACGGGCACCCGATGGTGTGGCTCGGCGCGATGATCTGGATCGCCGCGCCCACCATCTACGTCGCGCTGCTGCTCAAGCAGAAGCTGGTCGCGGTGCAGACCGCCGAGCGCGCCCAGGCCGAGGCGGAGCGCGAGCGCGTCGAGCGCGCCCGAGTGCAGGCCGAGCGCGCGCGCGCCGACGCCGAGGCCGCGAGCGAGGCGAAGAGCGAGTTCCTCGCGACCATGAGCCACGAGATGCGCACGCCGCTCAACGGCGTGGTCGGCGCCGCCGAGATGCTCGCGACCAAGGAGCTGCCGCCGGCGGAGCGCCAGCTGGTCGACTGGCTGCTCGCGTCGTCGCGGCAGCTGCGCTCGCTGATCGACAACCTGCTCGATCTGCGCAAGATCGAGGCCGGGAAGATGGAGATCGAGCCCGCGCCTTTCGACCTGCACGTGCTCATGAACCGCGTCGCCGCCCTGTTCGAGCCCGAGGCGAAGCGCGCGCGCCTGCGCTTCACCAAGAGCGTCGCGGCGGACGCGCCCTACCTGCTGATCGGCGACGACGCGCGCATCCAGCAGGTGCTGATCAACCTCGTGGCCAACGCCATCAAGTTCACCCGCGACGGATCGGTGCGCGTGAGCGTCGGCGCGCTGACGCAAGCCCCCGAGCGCATCATCCTGCACTTCGAGGTGCGCGACACGGGCATCGGCATCGAGCCCGAGCACGCGGCGCGCATCTTCGAGCGCTTCACGCAGGCGAACACGGGCATCCACCGCCAGTTCGGCGGCTCGGGCCTGGGGACCACGATCTGCAAGCACCTGGTCGAGCTGATGGGCGGGAGCATCAACTTCGGCAGCCGGCCGGCCGGGGGGACGACGTTCTGGTTCACGGTGCCCCTCGGGCGCCAGCCCGCTTCCGCGGAGGCCGCGGGCGCGGAGCCCGCGCTGCGCGATGCGCGCCTGTACTTCATCTCCACGCGCGCCGCGGCGGGCGAGCTGATGGCGGGCGCGGCGCGGCGCTGGCGCGTCGCCCACGCCCGCTTCGCCTCGCTCGCCGACTTCCTCGGCGCCGCGCGCAGCGATGCCCAGTACGGGCCGCGCGTCCTGATCGTCGACGGCGAGGACTCCACGTGCGCGTGGCGGGACGTCCCTGACGCGCTCGAGCACGCGGGCGTGGCGCTGCCGTGCATCCTCGCGCACCCTGGCATCGGGGAGAACGAGGCCTTCGACGCCGGCTATGCCTCACGGGTGGACGGGCGCGACGAGCGCCTGCTCGCCGCCGCGCTGCGCAGCGTCGTCGCCGGCGCACCGGGCGCGGGCGCGGTCGCCGAGTTCCGGCTGCCGGCGCCGCTCGGCCGCACCGGCCTGCGCATCCTGGTCGCGGAGGACAACGCGATCAGCCAGCAGATCATCGCCATGATGCTGCGCAGCGGCGGCCACCAGGTTACCCTGGTCGACGACGGCGAGAGCGTCCTCGAGCAGTACCGCAACGTCGCCTTCGACATCGCGGTGCTCGACATGCACATGCCGCGCTCGAGCGGCCTCGAGGTGGCGCGCGAGATCCGGCGTATCGAGGCGTCGGGCGGCGTTCGCCGCATGCCGATCGTCATGCTGACGGCCGCAGCCAGCACCGATCTGCGCGAGGACTCGCTCGACGCCGGCATCGACCTGTTCCTGTCCAAGCCCATCGATCCGCGCGCGCTGCTGCAGGGCGTGCAGCAGGCGTTTGCGCACTCGGGCGGCGACGTGCAGGAAGGCGCGCCGGCGGAAGCGCGCGACGGCTACGTCGACCGCGACCTGCTCAAGGACATGGCGGCGCTCGCCCCGGACGCGGGGTTCGTCCGCCGGCTCGCGTCGCGCTTCGCCGAGGACTCGTATCGACTCGTCGACCGGCTCGAGGCGGCGCTCGAGCGCGGCGACCAGCGCGAGTTCCGCGAGCTCGCGCACGCCCTGAAGGGGGCCGCGATGATGACCGGAGCGATCCGGTTGCGCGACTCGGCGGCGCGCCTCGAGACGGCGAGCAAGTCGGCGCTCGCGGCGGTCGACCCCGGTGCGGTGCGCGAGCTGCGCCGCACGCTCGAGGCGACGCACCAGGCGCTCGCCGCCGCGGTCGAGTGAGTCAGCGCAGGATCCCGGCCTCGCGCATGTAGCGCAGCACGCCGGGATGCACGAGCTCGCGCGTCACCGCGGCCGCGAGCGTGTTCTCCAGCGTCGACTCGTGTCCCTGCGGGTGGCGCGCGGCGATCGCGCCGCGGCCGCGGTGCAGGGCGCGCACGAGGCGATACGCGACGTCGTCGGCGAGCCTCGGGCTGGCGAGCACGAGCGACCACGAGCCGGGCGCGGCGATCGCGGCGTCCTGCCCCGGGTAGCTGCCCGGCGGCACCGCGATCGTCTTGATGAAGACGTGCTTCGCCTGGACGCGCCGCACATCGTCGGGCGTCGGCGCGACGAAGCGGGCGCCCGCCTTCGCGAGGGTGACGAAGTTCGGCCAGCCGATGCCGCCGCCCCAGAGCGCCGCGGCTCGGCCATCGAGCACCATCGCGGAGCCGTCGCCCGCGCGCTCGAGGTAGATCGGCTGGAAGTCGCGCTCGAGGTCGAGCCCGAGGCCGTCCATCACGTAGCGCGCGAGCACGACGAAGCCCGAGCCCGACGCGCCCCAGGCGATCGGCTTGCCTCGAAGGTCGGCGATCGTCCGCGCCGGGCTGTCCGCGCGCACCGCGAACATGCCGAAGCTCGCGTACATCGCGTTGACGATGCGGAGCTCGGCTTTCGGCCGGCCGATGCCCTGCAGGGCTTCGTAGGTGACCTCGCCGGTCGCCTGGCCAATGTCGATCCCGCCCGCCTCGAGCAGCGGGATGTTCTCGGTGCTGCCCCTGGTGTTGCGCGGCTCGACGGAGAGCGTCGGGTCCGTGTCGTTGATCGTCGACGCGTAGGCC
>DATDMW010000270.1:0-7347 GCA_036518595.1 Burkholderiales bacterium | reverse complement strand
TGCGCCAGACGCGCGACCAGCTCCTCGACCTTCTTCCCGGATACCATCATCAGATCGGCCAGCTCGTCGATGATGACGACGATGTAGGGCAGCTTCTCGAGCGGCACCGGCTCGGTGCCCTCGAGCGTATTGGGATCCATGAGCGGAGCGCCCGCCTTTTCCGCTTCGGCGACCTTGTGGTTGTAGCCCGAGAGGTTGCGCACGCCGACCCACGACATGATCTTGTAGCGCCGCTCCATCTCGCCCACGCACCAGGAAAGCGCGTTCGCCGCCTGCTTCATGTCGGTCACGACCGGCGCCAGCAGGTGCGGAATGTCCTGGTACATCGACAGCTCGAGCATCTTCGGATCGACCAGGATGAGGCGCACGTCGCGCGGTTCCGACTTGTACAGCATGGAGAGGATCATCGCGTTGATCGCGACCGACTTCCCGGATCCCGTGGTGCCCGCGACCAGCAGGTGCGGCATTTTCGTCAGGTCGGTGACGACCGGGTTGCCGGCGATGTCCTTGCCCAGGGCGAGCGTGAGCGGCGAATGCAGCTCATGGTACGCCTGCGAGCTGACGATCTCCGCGAGGCGCACGGTCTGCCGGTGCGGATTGGGGATCTCGAGGCCCATGCAGGACTTCCCCGGGATGGTCTCGACCACGCGGATGCTGTACACCGACAGCGCGCGGGCGAGGTCCTTCACCAGGTTCACGATCTGCGCGCCCTTGACGCCGACCGCGGGCTCGATCTCGTAGCGCGTGATCACCGGGCCCGGGTAGGCCGCGAGGACCTTCACCTGAACGCCGAAGTCGGCGAGCTTCTTCTCGATGAGCCGCGACGTGTACTCGAGCGTCTCGGCGGAAAGCGTCTCGACGTCGGACGTCGCCTCGTCGAGCAGCTTGATGGGCGGCAGCGGCGTGTCCGGCAGCTCGCGGAACAGCGGCTCCTGCTTCTCCTTCTGCACGCGCGCCGACTTCGGTATCTCGATCACGGGCGGCTCGATGCGGATCGGCGGGTGCGCCTCGATCAGCTGCTCGCGCTTCTCCCCGACGATCGCCTCGCGCCGGACGGCGGCGATCTCGCCCGCCTTGCGGTCCTGCCACCCCTGCCAGCGCTCGAGCGCCTGCGTGTACGCCCATTCGAGCGCCGCGCCGATCACCTCGACCACGGTAATCCAGGACACGCCGGTGAAGAGCGAGAGGCCGACCGCGCACAAGGTGAGCAGGATCAGCGTCGCGCCGGTGAGGCCGAACGTGACCCAGAGAAGGCGCGCGATCTCGCTGCCGACCATCCCGCCCTGGACCGACGGCAGCGCGGCCCTGATCCAGTGCATGCGCAGCGCCTCGATCCCGCTCGAGGCGAGCAGCAGCACCGCGAACCCGACCGCGGCGACGATGAACGAGCGCCGGTCGCTGAGCGAGCTGCCGTCGAGACGCCGGTAGCCCCAGGCGACGGCGTAGGCGAACAGGCCGACCCACCACCACGCCGACACGCCGAACAGGAAGAGCAGCACGTCGGCGATCCAGGCGCCGACGCGGCCCCCGGCATTGGTGATCTCGACGCCCGCGGCGCTGTGCGACCAGCCGGGGTCGGCCTTGTTGAAGGTGGCGAAGACGAGAGCGAGATAGAGTCCGACCGCGATCAGGACGAACCACTTGGATTCGCGCAGCAGCGCGGCGACTTTGCCCGGGAGCGGTGCCTGGCTCTTCTTCACAAACTCACGAACGCCACGAGTTCATGGTGCTCCAAGCCGCGCGCCTCCCGGTCGCGGCGTGCCGTCAATCGACCGCGAGGATGTTGTCCTTGAGGAAGATCGATCCGCCCTTGACCTCGATGAAGCCGCCGGTCTGGAGATCCTTCATCACGCGGCTCACCATTTCGCGCGACGCGCCGATCATCTTGGCGATGTCCTGCTTGGCGAGCTTCTTGGTGACGACCTTCTGGCCGTCGATCGTCTCGGACATCTCGAGCAGCAGGCGTGCCACACGGCCGTACACATCCATGAGGGCGAGGCTGCCGATCTTCTTGTCGGCCTCGCGCAGCCGCTTCACGACGCCGCGCATGACGGTCATGGTCATCTCGAAGTTGTCGGCCATGCACTTCTTGAAATCCTTCTTGGAGAGGCTGAGCAGCTCGCACGGCTCGATCGCGACGACGCTCGCGGACCGGGGCGCGTCGTCGAGCAGGCCCATCTCGCCGAAGAATTCGTTGGGCCCCAGGATCGCGAGGATCACCTCGCCGCCGTCGTCGTCGGTCATCATGACCTTGAGGCGCCCGGAGATGATGACGTAGAGCGAGTCGGTCATGTCGCCCGCGGCGATGATGGTCGTGCCGCGCGGAAAGCTCTTGCGGCTGACGACGCCGGTCAGCAGCTCGAGCTGGTTCTCAGTCAGCACCGCGAACAGCGGGACGTTCCGCAGAAGCAGCGTGGATACGCTCGCCTGTGTTGCCATGATCC
Source organism: Burkholderiales bacterium (assembly GCA_036518595.1). GTDB lineage: Bacteria > Pseudomonadota > Gammaproteobacteria > Burkholderiales > SG8-39 > VBDM01. The sequence continues at coordinate 4,903 of DATDMW010000270.1, read as the reverse complement.
TCCCCGCCCCCGTTCTCAGGGTCATCCTCTTGTCTCTTATGTTACCAGACCTCATCTATCGCGAGAGGGCCGGCTGCCGCGGCGGAACCGCGGCGCCCCCGCGCTATAATTTCGTTTCCGCGAGGCCGCCGAGGCATTGTCCGATCTATGTCGAAGAAAAACAAGCATTGCCGTCTGCTGATCCTCGGCTCCGGGCCGGCGGGCTACACCGCCGCTGTCTACGCCGCGCGCGCCAACCTGAAGCCCGTGCTCGTCACCGGGCTGGCGCCCGGCGGCCAGCTGATGACGACGACGGACGTCGACAACTGGCCGGCCGATGCCGACGGCGTCCAGGGTCCCGAGCTGATGGAGCGCTTCCAAAAGCACGCCGAGCGCTTCGAGACCGAGATCGTCTTCGACCACGTCCACACGGCGCACCTCGCGGAGCGCCCGATCCGGCTCGAGGGCGATGCGTCCGACTATACCTGCGACGCGCTCATCATCGCGACCGGCGCCTCGGCGCGCTATCTCGGCCTTCCCTCGGAGCAGAGCTACATGGGCAAGGGCGTCTCGGCGTGCGCGACCTGCGACGGCTTCTTCTACAAGGGCGAGGACGTCGCCGTGGTCGGCGGCGGCAACACCGCCGTCGAGGAGGCCCTCTACCTCGCCAATATCGCGCGCAACGTGACCGTCGTGCACCGTCGCGACAAGTTCCGGGCCGAGAAGATCATGCAGGACCGCCTTTTTGCGCGCGACAACGTGTCGATCCGCTGGGATCACGTCCTCGACGAGGTGGTCGGCGACGCCAGCGGCGTCACCGGCGTGCGCATCAAGAACGCCCGCACCGGCGCGCCGGACGAGCTGCGCGTGAAGGGGCTGTTCATCGCCATCGGCCATACGCCGAACACGGGCATCTTCGAGGGCCAGCTCGACATGAAGGACGGCTACATCATCACCCACGGAGGCAACCAGGGGAACGCGACCGCGACCAGCGTCCCGGGCGTGTTCGCCGCGGGCGACGTCCAGGACCACGTCTACCGACAGGCGGTCACGAGCGCGGGCAGCGGCTGCATGGCCGCGCTGGACGCCGAGAAGTATCTCGAGGCGCTCGGCTGAGCGGAGCACGACGTGCGCAAGCGTCCGGTCCACGAGGACGACGCCGCGGCGTTCCGCGAGGCCGTGCGCGGCGCGGTTCCGCTGCGGGGCTCCGAGCGCGCGCGTGGCGAGCCCCCGCGACACCCGCCCGTGCCGGTGCAATCGCTCCTCGACGTGCACGACGCCCTCGTCCAGAGCGGCACCGGCCCCATCCCGTGGGAGCAGTCGATGGAGACGGGCGAGGAGCTCGCGTATCTGCGGCCCGGGCTGGGGAACGACGTGCTGAAGAAGCTACGCCGCGGTCACTGGGTCACGCAGGACGAGCTCGACCTGCACGGCGTGACGCGCGTCCAGGCGCATCCTCTCGTCTCCGAGTTCCTCGCGCGCTGCGCCAAGCGCGGCGTGCGCTGCGTGCGCATCGTCCACGGCAAGGGGTTGCGCTCGCCGAACCGCGAGCCGGTGCTCAAGGGGAGAATCCGGACCTGGCTCGCGCGCCGCGACGACGTGCTCGCCTTCTGCCAGGCGCCGGCCGCCGAAGGCGGTGGCGGGGCGATGCTGGTGCTGCTGAAAGGGCGCTAAACCGCGGCCTCGTCGGTCTCGCCGGTGCGGATTCGCACCACCTGCTCCACCGCGGTGACGAAGATCTTGCCGTCGCCGATCTTGCCCGTGCGCGCGGACTTGACGATCGCCTCGATGGCCGAGTCGAGCATCTTGTCGGTGACGACGACCTCGATCTTGACCTTCGGCAGGAAGTCGACGACGTACTCGGCGCCGCGGTAGAGCTCGGTATGGCCCTTCTGACGGCCGAAGCCCTTGACCTCGGTGACGGTGAGCCCGGTGACGCCCACCTCGGCCAGCGCCTCGCGAACCTCGTCGAGCTTGAACGGCTTCACCACGGCTTCGATCTTCTTCACGTCCGGTCTCCCGCCTGAAACGTGCGCACGATTATAGCAAACCCCTCATTCGACCCGCTCGCGGTAGCGCGAGGTGACCGGATAGCGCCAGTCCTTCCCGAACCCGCGGTGCGTGATGCGGATGCCGATCGGCGCCTGTCGCCGCTTGTACTCGTTGCGGTGGATCATCTCCACGACGCGGCGCACGTCGGCGGGCGAGCAGCCCTGCGCGACGATCTCGCCGGGGCTCATGTCGTTCTCCATGTAGGCCGCGATGATCGCGTCGAGGACGTCGTACGGCGGCAGCGAGTCCTGGTCGGTCTGGTTGGGCCGCAGCTCGGCGCTCGGCGCGCGCGTCAGGATGCGCTCGGGGATGACCGGCGCCACCGAGTTGCGGTACCGGCACAGGCGGTAGACGAGCGTCTTGGCGATGTCCTTGATCACGGCGAAGCCGCCGGCCATGTCGCCGTAAAGCGTGGCGTAGCCGACCGCCATCTCCGACTTGTTGCCGGTCGTGAGGACCAGCGAGCCGAACTTGTTCGACAGCGCCATCATGAGAGTGCCGCGGATGCGCGCCTGCAGGTTCTCCTCGGTGGCGTCGACCGGGCGCCCCGCGAACTCGCGCGCGAGCGTCGCGAGGAAGGCGTCGAACGCGGGCTTGATCGGGATCTCGTCGTAGCGCACGCCGAGGGCGCGCACCAGCGCGCGCGAGTCCTCGAGGCTCATGTCGGCGGTGTACTGCGACGGCATCATCACCGCGCGGGCCCGCCCGGCGCCGAGAGCGTCGCACGCGATGCACAAGGTGAGCGCCGAGTCGACGCCGCCGGAAAGGCCCAGCAGCACGCCCGGGAAGCCATTCTTCGTCACGTAATCGCGCACGCCGAGGCACAGCGCCTTGTACACCTCGGCTTCGACCGCGAGGTCGGGCGCCTTCTCCCCGGGGACCGGGTCGCCGTCGCGTATCGTGACGATGCCGAGCGCCTCCTCGAACGCGGGCAACTGGTGCGTCGCCTCGCCGCGGCTGTCGAGCACGAACGAGGCGCCGTCGAACACGAGCTCGTCCTGCCCGCCCACCAGGTTGGCGTAGACGAGCGCCATGCCGTTCTCCGCGACGCGCTCGCGCATCACGTCGTAGCGCGATTCCTGCTTGCGCATATGATAGGGCGATGCGTTCAGGACGAGCAGCACGCGCGCGCCGGCGGCACGGGCCGCTCGCGGCGCCTCCGCTTCCCAGGCGTCGGCGCAGATATTGACGCCGACGTTGACGGGGTCCGGGCGCGTCATCGCCGCGCCCCGCGGGCCCCAGGTATCCTCGCAGATGTTCACGCCGAACGGCAGCCCGGCCAGGTCGAAGACGCAGCTCTCCTCGCCGGGCTGGAAGTAGCGCTGCTCGTCGAACACCGTGTAGTTCGGGAGCGTGCGCTTGTGGTAGGTCGCGAGCACGCGTCCCTCCTGCACGACCGAGGCGGCGTTGTACTTCTTGCCTTCGTGCTCGTGCGGATGGCCGACGAGCACGGTGAGGCCGCGCGGCGCGCGCGCCGCCAGGTCCGCGAGCGCCGCGGCGCAGTCGCGGTAGAAGCCTTCGCGCAGGAGCAGGTCCTCGGGCGGATATCCGCACAGCGCGAGCTCGGGCGTGATCATGAGCTCGGCACCGGCGGCATTTGCGCGACGGCCGAACTCGAGGATCTTCTCGACGTTGCCTGCGAGGTCGCCGACGACGCAGTTGATCTGCGCGATCGCGATCTTCAGCGCCTGACCCATCGTCCAAGTCTACCATCCATGATCGCGGCCCACGTCTCGACGTCCGGAACGCGCCTCCTATAATCGGGCATGGCATCGCTCAACCGCGCATGAAGGAAGACACGCCGCGAATCGAGGTCCATGACGCGCTCGCGAGCATCCCGCACGACGCGTGGAACGCCCTCGCCGGCGGCCACCCGTTCCTGCGCCACGAGCTGCTGCGCGCGATGGAGGAGACCGGATGCGTCGACGAGGCGAGCGGCTGGGCGCCTTGTCATCTCGCGCTGTGGCAGGCCGACGCGCTCGTCGGCGCGATGCCGCTCTACCGCAAGACGCACTCGTACGGCGAGTACGTCTTCGACTGGGCCTGGGCGGACGCTTATCATCGCCACGGGCTCGAGTACTACCCGAAGCTCGTATCGGCGGTTCCCTTCTCGCCGGTCACCGGCCCGCGCTTGCTCGCGCGCGACCGCGCGACGCGCTCGCTGCTCGTGCGCGCGGCGCTGCAGCTCGCGACGTCGGCGTCGTCGCTGCACGTGCTGTTCCCGCCGGAGACCGAGGCCGAGGAGCTCGCCGCTCACGGCATGATGCTGCGCCGGTCGGTGCAGTTCCACTGGATGAATCGCGGATACGGGAGCTTCGAGCAGTTCCTCTCGGAGCTCGCATCCGCGAAGCGCAAGAAGATCCGGCAGGAGCGGCGCCGGGTCGCGGACGCCGGCGTGACCTTGCGGCGGCTCGTCGGGCACGACATCCGCGACGAGCACTGGTCGTTCTTCGTCCGCTGCTACAACCGCACCTACCGCGCGCACCGCTCGACGCCCTATTTGAACCTCGACTTTTTCCGCCGCCTGGGCGCTGCCCTGCCGCGGCACGTGCTGCTGGTGCTCGCCGAGCGCGACGGCCAGCCGATCGCGAGCGCGCTGAACCTGTTCTCCGACACGTCGCTCTGGGGACGCTACTGGGGATGCATCGCCGAGGTGCCGATGCTGCACTTCGAGACGTGCTACTACCAGGCGCTCGAGTTCTGCATCGAGCAAGGCATCGGCGTGTTCGAGGGCGGAGCGCAGGGCGAGCACAAGCTCGCCCGCGGCTTCCTCCCGGTGCAGACGGCTTCGGCGCACTGGCTGAAGCACCCGGGATTCGCGGACGCGGTCGAGAAATTCCTGGAGCGCGAGTCCGCCGGCGTGGACCGCTAC
>DATDMW010000269.1:0-6045 GCA_036518595.1 Burkholderiales bacterium | reverse complement strand
CATCAGGCCGCGTCGCGAGCGGCCGGTCGCGAACGCCGCGATCCAGACGTTGTCGAGGAGCGAGAACGCCGGGAACACGTTCGTGCGCTGGAACGAGCGGGCGAGGCCGAGGTGCGCGACGCGGTGCGCGGGCGCCCCCGTGATGTCGCGACCGTCGAGGACGATGCTCCCGGAATCCGGCGGGAAGGTGCCCGTGAGGAGGTTGAACAGCGTCGTCTTCCCCGCGCCGTTCGGCCCGATGACCGAATGCAGCGAGCCGGCCTCGATCGCGAGGCCGACGCCGTCGACCGCGGTCAGCGCGCCGAAGGCCTTGGTCAGGCCGCGCGTCTCGAGGAGCGCCATGACAGGAAGCGCGACCAGGCCTCGACGACCCCGCCGCGGAAGTACAGGACGACGACGACGAAGGCGACGCCGAGCAGCAGCGGCCAGCGCGCCCACACCGTGCTCACCGACTCGGAGAGCCAGATGAACACCACCGAGCCGATGATCGGCCCGTAGAGGGAGCCCGAGCCGCCGATCAGCGTCGCGAACACCACGTTGCCGGAGAACACGAACCCGATCGCCTCGAGCGGGACGATGCCGAAGAGCGTCGCGTACAGCACGCCCGCGGCGCCCGAGAAGGCGCCGGCGATCACGAAGGCGAGCAGCTTGAAGCGCGCGACGTCGTAGCCCACTGCCTCGGCGCGCGTCTCGTTCTCGCGGATCGCCTGCAGGATCCGGCCGAGGGGCGCATCGACGATGCGCTTCATCACGGCGAGCGACGCGAGGAACAGCAGCGAGACCAGCGCGTAGTACGCGACCGGGTCCGAGAAGTCGATCCCGAGCATCGCCGGCCGCGGGATGCCGGGCATGCCGTCCTCGCCGCCCGTGACGCTCGTCCACTGGTAGGCGACGAAATAGAAGAGCTGGTTCAGCGCGAAGGTGAGCATGATGAAATAGATGCCCGAGCGCTGCACGCACAGATACCCGACCGCGAGCGCCGACAGCGCGCCCACGCCCGTCCCGGCGGTGAGCGCGACGAAGAGGTTCACACCCCAGTGCTTGAGCATCCAGCCGGCGACGTAGGCCGCCGAGCCGAAGAACGTCGATTGCCCGAACGAGAGCAGCCCGGTGTACCCGAGCAGCAGATTGCATCCCAGCGCGAAGATCGCGAAGATCCAGATCTCCGCGGCGAGCGCCGGACGCACGAACAGCGGCAGCAGGATCACCGCCGCGAGGAGGGCCAGGTTCCGGGCGTTCATCGGATCCCGAACAGCCCCTGCGGCCGCACGACGAGCACCGCCGCCATCACGAGGTAGATCACCGCGACCGACGCCTCGGTCCAGTACGCCGCGACGACCGCCTGCGCGACGCCGATCAGCAGGCCCGCGGCGATCGCGCCGAGGACGTTGCCCATGCCGCCGAGCGCGACCACCACGAAGGCGATGCCGAGCATGTCGACGCCCATGCCCGGCGACAGCCCGCGGATCGGCGCCGTCAGCGCGCCGGCGACGCCCGCGAGCCAGGCGCCGAGCGCGAACGCGACGGTGAACAATCGATGGATGTCGATGCCGAGCAGCGACACCATCTCCTTGTTCTCGATGCCCGCGCGCATGATCGCGCCGTAGCGCGTCTTCTCGAGGAACAACCACGTGCCGACGACCAGCAGCCCCGCCGCGGCCATCACGAACAGCCGGTACTTGGGGTAGAAGGTGAACCCGAGGTCGACGCCGCCGCGCAGGCTCGGCGGCGGCAGCTGGCTGATCCCGACCGGCCCCCAGATCAGGATGATGGTCTCGGCGAGGATCAGCGACAGCCCGAAGGTGAACAGCAGCTGATAGTCGTGCCCCGCCGCGTACAGCCGGCGGATCCCGGCGTACTCGATCGCGAGGCCGAGGAGCGCGACGCCGAGCGGGGCGACCACCAGCGCGAGCCAGAAGTTGCCGGTCGCGCCGATCGCGCTCACCGTGAGATACGCGCCGACCGCGAACAGCGCCCCGTGCGCGAAGTTCGGGATGTTCAGGATGCCCGCGATCAGCGCCAGCCCCAGCCCCATCAGGGCATAGAGCATCCCCGTCGCGATCCCGTTGAGGATCTGGCCGGCGAGCAGCGTCAAAGCGGGCCCGGCTCTAGAACGCGCCGATATCCTTGCAGCTCGCGTACTCCTGTGGCAGCGGGGTGTCGCCGGTGGCGACGATGTCGGCGAGGTCGAGCTCGTTGCGCATCGCCGACTTCGGCTTGCACCGCAGGAAGAAGTACGGGCGCAGCGTCTGGTGCGTCGCGCCGTTCACGCGCATCGGCCCGACGACGTCGTTGATCTGCAGCGTCTCGAGCGCGCGGATCACCGCCTGCGTGTCGTCGGATTTCGCCTTGTCGAAGCCGGCGAGCAGCATGCGCGTCATCGAATAGGCGGAGGAGGGCGCGTAGCCGGGGGGCGTCTTGAACTTGGCCTCGTAGCTGGCCGCGAAGCGCTTCGCGACCGGCGTGTCGACCGTGTAATAGAAGTTCGTCCCGACCCAGAGGTTCTCGCGGATCTCGGGCGCGAGCTGGATCAGCTCCTCGACGCCCGAGGACCACGACATGATCAGCGGCACCTTCGGCGTGAGGCCGAAGTTGAAGAACTCGCGCGCCGCGCCGACCGCGTCGGCGCCGAAGTTCACCATCGCCACCGCGTCGGGGCGGTTGGCCGCGGCCTTCTGCACGTAGTTCGAGAACTCGCGCTCGCCGAGCGGATGGCGGTCGGCGCCGACGAACTCGAGGCCGTGGTCCTTGCCGACTTCCTTGATGTACTTCTCGAGCGACCAGCCGAAGGCGTAGTCGGCGATGAGCAGGTGCCAGCGCTTCGCCTTCGGGTTGGCCTTCATGAAATTGTCGACCACGGTCTTCGCCGCGGTGTAGGGGCTCGCCGCCCACTGGAACGAGTATCGGTGGCAGCGCGCGCCCGAGATGTCCTCGGTGCCGCCGCTGAAGAGATGGAGCACCTTGCGACGCTTCGCCACCTCCGACACCGCGAGCGCCACGCCCGAGGACCAGGGGCCGATCATGAAGCGCGCGCCCTCGTCGATCGCCTCCTCGGCGCGGCGCGTCGACACGCCGGCCTGGGTGGCGCCGTCGCGGGTGATGTACTTGATCGGCTTGCCGAGGATCTTCATGCCGCGCTCTTCCAGCGCCATGCGCATGCCGCGGTCGTTCAGCGGGCCGACGTCGGCATAGGCGCCGGTCTGGTCCCACAGGCCCAGGATCACGATCTCCTTCTGCTGCGCGCGGAGGATCGCGGGGAAGCCGAGGACCGCTGCGCCGGCCGTGCCCGCTTTGAGGATGTCCCTGCGGCTGAGCTTGCTCATGGTGCCTCCCGGGGTGGCGAAAGCCCGCAGCCTATCACCCCTATTGACCGGACGTCAGGACGCGTCCAAGATGCAGGTCCGTGGGAACAGGGAGCCCGCGGATTCTGATTGCCGGTGCAGGCATCGGCGGTCTCACTGCCGCCCTCGCGCTCCTCAGGCTCGGCTACGACGTCGACGTCTACGAGCAGGCGCACGAGCTGAAGGAGGTCGGCGCCGGGCTCAACATCAGCGCCAACGGCAATCGCGTGCTGCACGCGCTGCGCGTGCTCGACCAGCTCGAGCCGCTCGCCTGCGAGCTGAGGGGCAAGGACCTGCGCCTGTGGAACACCGGCCGGTCCTGGCGCATCATCGATTTCGGCGAAGAGTCGATCGAGCGCTATGGCTATCCTTACCTCGCGGTCTGGCGCCCGGACCTGCTCGGCGTGCTCGCCGCCGCGATACGCGCCGAGAAGCCCGACGCGATCCATCTCGGCTCGGAGTGCGCCGGCTTCGTCCAGGACGAGGCCGGGGTGACGCTGCATCTCGGCGACGGCCGGCGCGCGACCGGGCACGCGCTCATCGGCGCCGACGGCGTCCACTCGACGATCCGCCGCGCGCTCTTCGGCGAGGACCGACCGGAGTTCACCGGCATCGTCGCGTGGCGCGCGACCGTGCCCATGCGCCTCCTCCCCGGGCACATGGCGCGCCGGGTGAGCACGAACTGGGTCGGCGAGGGCGCCCACGTGGTGCACTATCCCGTGCGCCGCGGCGAGATGATGAACTTCATCGGCAGCGTGGAGCGCGCCGACTGGAAGGTCGAGTCCTGGAGCGCCGTCGGCACGGCCGAGGAATGCGCCGAGCACTACCGGGGCTGGCACGAGGATATCCAGCTCCTGATCCGCAGCGCGCCCTCGCTCTACAAATGGGCGCTCCTGTCGCGCGCGCCGATGACGCGCTGGACCCTCGGCCGCGTGAGCCTGCTCGGCGACGCCTGCCACCCGACGCTGCCGACGCTCGGGCAGGGCGCGGCGATGGCGATGGAGGACGGCTTCGTGCTCGCGATGTGCCTCGAGCTCTCCGACGGCGACGTGCCGCTCGCGCTCGAGCGCTACGAGGACGCGCGCCGCAACCGCACGCGCAAGGTCGTGCTCGGCTCGGCCGAGAACGCGCGGCGCTTCCACGACCACGCGCTCGCGACCGCCGAGGCCGCGCAGGCGTACGTCGACCGCGAATGGAGCCGCGAGCGCGTGTTCAAGCGCTACGACTGGCTCTACAGCTACGACGTGAGCCGCACTATCGAGTGGACGCGCGCTCGAGAAACTCGAGCAGCCGCGCGCTCGCCGTTGCCTCGGTCTGCGCGTCGGGAAGCGCGTCCCAGTACTGGGACTTCGGCAGGCATTCCTCGAGGTAGCGCGCGGCCGAGGTCGCGTGCGAAGCGTCGCGGCCCGGGACGATGAGCGCCGGGATCTCGCAGCGGAGCATGTCCTCGGGCTCCGCGCCCGGCGAGGTGTCGCGGTCGAACAGCGTCCCGCACATCTCCGAGACGAGCGCCTGGTACTTCACCGCGTCGAGCGCGGCGTAAGCCTGCGCGAAAGCCGGGTCGTTTTTGATCACCGATGCCCACGGGCCGCCCCGGGGCTCGGCGTTGAAAGGCTTTCCCTCTTTCATCACCAGCGACACCACGCCCGCGAGGCCTTCCCGGTCGACGTACTCGAGGTGATCGGCGAAGCGCTTGTGCGTGCTGATCCGGTATTTGGCGCCGCCCACCGGCCAGTACAGGATCATGCTCAGGACGCGCTCGGGATGCGCCACGGCGAAGGCGCCGACCGGGCAGCAGCCCATGCAGCCGCCGAGCAGGTGCGCGCGGTCGAAGCCGAGATGATCGAGCAGGCCGCGGCCCTGCGCGACGTAGTGGCTCCAGCCGATGCGCTCGACGCGCCCGCCCGACTGTCCGGTCTCGCGCCGGTCGAAGACGATGCAGGTGTATCGCTTCGGCAGGTGATCGAGCAGCCGGATGCGCGCGTACACGCCCTGGGTCGTCCACTTGTCGAGCGTCGCGTCGAAGCCCGCGGGCGAGTACATGAGGAGCGGCGGGCCGCTGCCGATCACCTCGTAGCGCGTGCGGATGCCGTCGATCGTCGCGAACGGCATCTCAGTCGCCCTTGATCTGGCGGCCCGCGCGCACGTCGTCGGCGAGCGCGGCGAACGCGGCGAGCGCGAGCTTCGCCGTGTTGGCGTAAGTCTCGCTCTTCGCGTCGAGCCACTTCGGCGCGTAGCCGATCGCCGTGTGCGCGAGGCGCACGCGGCCGTCGAGCCACGGTCCGCCGCCGAGGCCGCCGATGACCGGGATCGAGACCGCGCGCACCACCGCCGGCCCGGCGACGGGCCCGGAGTGCCGGAAGTCGAGCAGCGACGCGCCCGCGTCCTCGAGCCGCTTCGCCTCGTCGACGAGCTTCTCGATCGGAGCGTCCCTGCCGCCGTGGAACTCGGCGAACACCGGGACGCCGGCGCGCACGACGGCGGTCACGGTCGCGGGATCCGCGAGGAGCTTGACCATGTCGGCGCCGCCCTCGCGCGCGAGGCGCAGCGAGGCGGCGACCGCCTCGCCGTAGCCCGCGGGCACATCGCAGCTCACGAGGATGCGCTTCGCGCCGCGGCGCACGGCGGCGCACACGATCAGCATCTCGTCGACCGACACCGGATCGTCCTCGGCCCGCCCCCAGAGGTTGACGCCGACCGAGTC
>DATDMW010000268.1:0-32870 GCA_036518595.1 Burkholderiales bacterium | reverse complement strand
GCCGGCGAGCTCGCCGAGCACCGGATTCCGTTCATGTTCGACCCGGGGCAGGGGCTGCCGATGTTCTCGGGCAAGGAGCTGCTCCGCTTCGTGGATCAGGCCACTTACGTGGCCGTGAACGACTACGAGGGCAAGCTGCTCGAGGAGCGTACCGGCAAGAGCCTGCAGGCGCTCGCCGGCATGGTGAAGGCGCTCATCCTGACGCGGGGCGCCGAGGGCTCGGTGATCTACGCGGACGGCGAGCGCATCGACATCCCGTGCGTGCCGGCGAAGGCCGTGGTCGATCCGACCGGCTGCGGCGACGCTTACCGTGCAGGGCTTCTCTACGGCATCGCGGCAGGACGCGACTGGCGCAGCACGGGACAGCTTGCGTCGCTCATGGGCTCCTTGAAGATTTCGGAGCGCGGCGGCCAGAATCACTGGCTCGACCGTGATGCGATCGCCTCGGAGTATCGGCGCCATTTCGGACGAGATTTCTAGGCTGCCGGCGGAAGACATGCCGGCCAACAAGACGCCGGTATGGCTGCGGCTCGCGCGGCTCGCGCGACTTTGCGTCCACCTCATCCGCGGCCTGCTTATCGCGCGGTTCCGGTATCCACGCCTGTCGCCCGAGCAGCGTTCCGACGAGAAGCGCCGCTGGTCACAGAGCCTGCTTTCGATCCTGTCGGTGGCGGTGCGCGAGAAGAGCGGCACACCCGAGCTGCCGCGACGCTGCATGGTCGCACTCAATCACATTTCCTGGCTCGATATCTTCGTGATCGACGCCATCCTTCCCGCGACCTTCGTCGCGAAGTCGGAGATCCGGTCCTGGCCCGTGGCCGGATGGCTGTGCACCCTGGTCGGTACGCTCTACATCGAAAGGGGCACGCGGGCCGGCGCCCGGGCCGCTCGCGAGGCTATCGCGGGAGAGCTCGTCGACGGAACACTGGTCGCGATCTGCCCGGAGGGCACGACCACCTTCGGCGATACGCTCGAGCGCTTCCACGCCGCGCTCTTCCAGCCGGCGATCGACGCCGGGGCGACTATACAGCCGGTGGCGTTGCGCTACCTTGACGCGTCCGGCAGACGCACCGATGCCGCGGCGTACGTCGGGGAGACTACGTTTCTCGGCGCGCTGTGGGGCACCGTGTCCGCGCGTCGGATCGTGGTCGAGGTCACTTACGCGCCGCGATTCGGCGCCGCCGGCGGCGAGCGCCGCGCCGTGGCCGAGGCCGCCGAGAGCGCTATCGCCGGCGCGCTCCGGATTGCGAGGCCGCCGAGGTCCGGCACTCGACCTGAGTGATCGCACGGTCTTCAAGCCTCACCGCGGTAAGGCGCCCGCCCCAGACGCAGCCCGAGTCGAGGGCGAGGAGCGTCGGCGCGACGCGCAGCCCCAGCGCCGACCAGTGGCCGCAGATTACGGTGTGGTGCGCGCTCCGGCGGCCGGGGACATCGAACCAAGGCATGTAGCCGGGCGGTGCGGCGGCGGCCTCGCCCTTCGTCCGGAATTCCATGACTCCATCCGCAGTGCAGAAGCGCATGCGCGTCATCGCGTTGACGATCACGCGCAGCCGATCGGTGTCGCGCAACTCGTCGTCCCAGCGATCCGGCTTGCTGCCATAGAGCCGGGCGAGGAACTCGCGATGCTGCGCTCCGCGAAGCGCGGCTTCCACCTCCCGGCCGAGGGCCTCGGCCTGTTGCACGCTCCATTGCGGAAGTAGCCCGGCGTGCACGAGCACATGGTCTTCTTCGACATGGACCATGGGAAGGCCGCGCAGCCAGTCGATCAGCTCGGGGCGATCCGGCGCGGCGAGAACCTCGTCGAGGGTGTCGTCCGGACGCGGCTTGGCCAGGCCGGCGGCGTAGGTGAGCAGATGCAAGTCGTGGTTGCCGAGCACCGTCACGGCCGCGCTTCCGAGCTCGCGGACGAAGCGCAGCACGGCGAGTGATTGAGGCCCGCGGTTCACCAGGTCACCGACCAGCCAGAGCCGGTCCTTGCGGCGGTCGAAGCCCACTGCATCGAGCAACTGCCTGAGCTCGTCGAAACAGCCCTGCACGTCTCCGATCGCGTAGGTCGGCATGCTTCAGGCCGGCCGGTCGAGGCGGCGGTATTGGATCGCCTCGGCGACGTGCGTAATTCCGACGCCCGCTTCTCCGGCCAAGTCCGCGATCGTGCGCGCGAGCTTGAGCACGCGATGGTACGCGCGCGCGGACAGGTTGATGCGGGCGATTGCCTGCTTGAGCAGGGAGGCGGCGTCATCGCCGATGTGGCAGAGCCGTTCGATCTCGCGCGGGGCGAGCCGCGCGTTCGGCTTGCCTTGGCGCTCCAGCTGCCGCGCGTACGCCGCCTGCACCCGGGCACGGACATCGAGCGAGCTCTCGCCTTCCGGCAGGCGCGTGAGATCGTCCTCGCGCAGAGACGGCACTTCGATCTGGACGTCGATGCGGTCGAGCAGCGGCCCCGAGAGCTTGCGCCGGTAGCGCGCGACCTGATCGGGCGTGCACCGGCAGCGTCCGCTGTAATGTCCGAGGTATCCGCAGGGACACGGGTTCATCGCCGCGATGAGCTGAAAGCTCGCGGGGAATTCGGCTTGGCGCGCCGCGCGCGAGATGGCCACGCGCCCGGACTCCAGAGGCTCGCGCAGCGCCTCCAGCACGCGCCGCTCGAACTCCGGCAGCTCGTCGAGAAACAGCACACCATGGTGCGCGAGCGAGATCTCCCCCGGCCGCGGATCGCCGCCGCCGCCGACGAGCGCGACGCTCGAAGCCGAATGATGCGGCGCGCGAAACGGCCGCTGCTTCCAGCGTTCGAGGCGGAACCCGGGGGATCCGAGCGATTGCAGCGCCGCCGACTCGAGCGCTTCGGCGTCCGTCATTTCGGGCAGCAGCCCCGGAAAACGGGCCGCGAGCATCGATTTGCCGGTGCCGGGGGGCCCCGCCATGAGGACGCTATGTCCTCCGGACGCTGCCACCTCCAGCGCGCGCTTCGCGTGCGCCTGCCCTTTGACGTCGCTGAGGTCGGGGTACGAGGCCCGGGTCGCGCCGGCGGCATTGCGGGGGTACGGGCCGAGGAGCACCTCGCCCCGAAGATGCCGGCAAACGGCGATCAGCGAGTCGGCGGGATAGATCTCGGCGCCCGTGACGAGCGCCGCCTCCGCGGCGCTCGCCGTCGGCAGCACGAACGCGCGGCCCTTGCTCGCCGCGCGCCAGGTCATGGCGAGGGCCCCGCGCACCGGCCTGATCTCGCCCGATAGCGACAGCTCTCCGGCGAACTCATAGCGCGCCAGCGGCTCCGCCGGCAATTGCTGCGAAGCCGCCAGGATCCCGAGCGCAATCGGAAGATCGAACCGGCCGCTTTCCTTGGGAAGCTCCGCGGGAGCCAGATTGACCGTGATCCGCCGGCTCGGGAAATCGAAGCGCGAGTTGAGCAGCGCGGCGCGCACCCGGTCCTTGCTCTCCTTCACTTCCGTATCCGGAAGACCGACGATCGTGAAACCCGGAAGTCCATTGGCCAGATGGACTTCCACGGTGACCTCCGGCGCCTCGAGGCCCGTCAGGGCGCGGCTTCGGAGAACGGCGAGCGACACGGTCAGCGCTGGCGCAGCCGCGCCTCGAGCTCCGCCACGCGCGCTTCGAGCGTGCTCAGCTTCTCGCGGGTGCGGGCGAGCACGCGCTCCTGCACGTCGAGCTGCTCGCGCGTCGCCAGCTGCAGCCGCTCGAACACCGACGCGAGCATCGCGCGCAGATTGGTCTCCACGTCCTTCGCCGGGCTCGATGCGAGAATCTCCCTCACTCGCGCGCCGACCTCGTCCAGCAAGTTTGCTTGCGCCATGGCGTTTCCCTGGATGGAGCTCCCGAATTTAACGTTCCGCGCGCCATTGCGACTACCGCACTGAACCAGTGCGAGAGCGATTGGACGCCGCCCCAGCGTGGTGCGTGGACACCGATTGCATACGGTCGTCTCAGCACACGCCCATGAAAATAATACGGAAATTTCAATGGCACGCGCCGTGCTACGAGACCAAGGTCTTAATGAACCCTCCCAGGGGAAAGGAACGCCCGATGAAGAAGGCTCTAGTAGCAACCGCAGTATCGGCCGCCTTTGTGGCCCCCGCCACCGCGCTCGCGCAGTCGGCTGCCGCTGTGCCGACGCTCGATAAGGTCCTCGAGGCTTCCGGGGTAACGGTGAGCGGCTGGATCGATACGCAGTACACGCACGCGAACCGCAACCTCGAAACCGGCTTCAGCGATCGTGTCTTCGACTCCCAGAACAACTCGTTCGCGCTTCATCAGTTCGGCCTTCAGGTCGCGAAGCAGCCGAAGGAAGGCGCGGGCGGGCTGGTGAACATTACCGCCGGCAAGGACGCTCAGGTCATCCATGCCTTCCCCGAGACTGCGGCTCCCGGCGCTGCCGCGACGACGACGTCGATGTTCGACATCACGCAGGCCTACGGCCAGTATGCCAGCGGCCCGCTCACGCTGATGGCGGGCAAGTTCGTGACGCTGCACGGGACGGAGGTGATCGCGAGCACCGGCAACAACAACATTTCGCGCTCCATCCTCTTCGGCTCGGTGCCGTTCACGCACACCGGTCTGCGCACCGTGTATGCGATGAGCGACACGGTCAGCCTTACCGCAGGCCTCAACAACGGCTGGGACCAGCTGCAGGACACGACCAAGGGGAAGACGCTCGAGCTGGGCATGAGCCTCACGCCGATCAAGCCCCTGTCGATCGTTGCTTCGAGCTATTTCGGCAAGGAGACGACCAACGCAATCGCCACGCCCGGCGCCAGCGAGGGCAAACGCTCGAGCGCGAATCTCGTCGCGACGTACACGGTCAGCGATGCGCTGAGCGTCGGCGCGGAATACCTGCGCGTACAGCAGGACAACTTCGCATCGCTATCCGGCGGCGGAACGATCAAGGCAAAGTATGACGGCTTGGCAGGCTACCTGACGTACATGATCACGCCCAAGCTGCGCGCGGCCGGCCGCCTCGAGTCCTTCAAGGACACCGACGGTCTGCGCTTCCTCGCGAACGCCGGAACCAAGTACCGCGAAGCCACGGCGACGCTGGGATACCTCCCGAGCCCAAGTTTCGAGGTGCGCGGCGAGATCCGCCAGGATCGCGCGAGCAACTCGGTGTTCACGGAGTCCAGTGGCGCGATGAGCAAGACGCTGCTGACCTACGCGCTCCAGGCCATCTTCAAGTTCTGACCGCGCCCGTCAGCCATCACTACGGAGACATTCATGAAGCTAGTCACCGCAATCATCAAGCCGTTCAAGCTTGACGAGGTGCGCGAGGCCCTGTCCGCGATCGGCGTGCAGGGCATCACGGTCACCGAGGTCAAGGGCTTCGGACGGCAAAAGGGCCACACCGAGCTCTATCGCGGAGCCGAATACGTGGTCGATTTCCTGCCGAAGGTGAAGGTCGAGGCGGCGATCAAGGACTCGCTGCTCGACCAGGCCATCGAGGCGATCGAGAAATCGGCGAATACCGGCAAGATCGGGGACGGGAAGATCTTCGTCTTCGATCTCGAACAAGTCGTCAGAATCCGCACCGGCGAGACCGGCGCGGAAGCTCTCTGAAGGAGAACACGATGAAGAAGCTTTTCGCCATTCTCGCCCTGCTCAGCATCGCGGGTCTTTGCGCTCCGACGTTCGCGCAGGACAAGCCCGCTGCCGTCCCGGCTCCGGCCGCGACGGCGACGGCCGCCGCACCCGCGGCCACCGCGGCGCCGGCGCCCACGCCGAACAAGGGCGACGTCGCGTGGATGCTCACCTCGACGGCGCTCGTGCTCATGATGAGCGTGCCGGCCCTCGCACTGTTCTATGGCGGCCTCGTCCGGTCGAAGAACATGCTCTCGGTGCTGATGCAGGTATTCGTCGTGTTCTCGCTGATCACGGTGATCTGGTGCGTGTACGGGTACAGCCTGGCATTCACCGAGGGGAATTCGTTCTTCGGCAGCTTGACCGAACGCCTGTTCCTCAAAGGCACGTTCGACCCGATCAAGGGCGACTTCTCGATGGCGGCCACGTTCAGCAAGAACACCCCGCTTTACGAGCTGGTGTACGTCGCGTTCCAGGCAACCTTCGCGGCGATCACGTGCTGCCTGATCCTCGGCGCCATCGTCGAACGCGTGCGCTTCAGTGCCGTGCTCATTTTCATGGTGCTCTGGTTCACGTTCAGCTACGCACCGATCGCACACATGGTCTGGTTCTTCCCGGGTCCCGACGCGTTCACCGATCCGAAGACTGTGGACGCGGTGACCGCCAAGGCGGGGCTGATCTGGCAATGGGGCGCGCTCGACTTCGCGGGTGGCACGGTCGTGCACATCAACGCGGGCGTCGCCGGCCTGGTCGGCGCTTACGTGGTCGGCAAGCGCATCGGCTTCGGCAAGGAAGCGATGACGCCGCACAGCGTAACGATGACCATGATCGGCGCGGCGCTCCTGTGGATGGGCTGGTTCGGGTTCAACGCAGGCTCTGCGCTCGAAGCCAACGGCTCGGCGGCGCTCGCGTTCATGAACACGTTCCTCGCGACCGCGTGCGCAGTGCTCTCGTGGACGTTCGGCGAGTGGATCTTCAAAGGTAAGCCGAGCATGGTCGGTGCAGCGTCGGGTGCGGTCGCCGGACTGGTCGCGATCACGCCGGCGGCCGGCAACGTCGGGATCCCGGGCGCATTCGTGATCGGCATCGCGGTCGGCTTGGTGTGTCTGTGGGGTGTCAACGGCCTGAAGAAGCTGCTCGGCGCCGACGACTCGCTGGACGTCTTCGGCGTACACGCTCTCGGCGGTATCCTCGGCGCGCTGCTGACCGGTGTCTTTAACTCGCCAGACCTGGGCGGGCCGGGTTCCGTGCAGGATTGGGTGACGATGAAGACCGGCTATCCGGGCATCTGGGCTCAGCTCTGGATCCAGATCAAAGCGGTCGGTTTGGTCTTCGTCTGGACCGCCTTCGTCGCCTATGTCTCGTACAAGATCGCCGACCTGCTGGTCGGGCTGCGCGTGCCGGAAGAAGAAGAGCGCGAGGGCCTGGACATCACCTCGCACGGCGAGACCGCGTACCACATGTAGCCGCTCGCGTCCGCGAGCAGCGGACCCGGAACGGGCATCCTCGGGTGCCCGTTTTTTTTCGCCTCTCGTTCATGAGAAAATACGCCCCTTTTGCGGCGGCCCGGCACGCGGGCGGCGGCCGTCTTCGCGAGGACCTCGACATGAAAATGGAGTACGCGATTCGAACCTGGGAAATCCCTTCCCTGCCGATTGTGGGCACCAATGCGCGCTTTCCGGTGCGGCGCATCTTCTGCGTCGGGCGCAACTACGTGGAACACCAGAAAGAGATGGGCGGCGATGGTCGCGAGCAACCGTTCTTCTTCACGAAATCAGCCCACGACCTGGTCCCCGCCAACGCCAACGAGACCATCTCGGTCCACTACCCGCCGATGACCGGCAACTATCATTGGGAGACCGAGCTCGTCGCCGTGATCGGCAGCGGCGGCTACAAGATCACGGTCGACAAGGCGAACGACCACGTTTGGGGTTACGCGATCGGGCTCGACATGACGCGGCGCGATCTGCAGCAGGTCGGCAAGGACAAGGGGCGTCCGTGGACGTTCGGCAAGGACTTCGATCAGGCAGCGCCGGCGGGACCCATCACGCCCGCCGCGAGGGCCGGCCATCCGAAGAAGGCGAAGCTCTGGCTTAAGGTCAACGGCCAGACGCGCCAGGACTCCGACATCGATCAGATGATCTGGAGCATTCCCGAGCAGATCGCGTTCCTGACTCAGTACTACACGCTCGAGGCCGGCGACCTCATCATGACCGGCACTCCCGCCGGCGTGGGCGCGGCGAAGGCCGGCGACGAGCTGGTGGCCGGCATCGAGGGCTTGGGAGAGCTGCGCGTCAAGATTCTGCCGCCGCGCTGACGGCCCGAGCGCGCGTAGTTCTAAAGGACCTTTCCCACTAAAGATTTCTGCATTGACAAGTACTTAGATTGTGGCTACCGTGTCCCATCTTGGCGCTGATTTGATGCGACAGCTTGCGGGCGCCAGCCGGTCTCGGGTTTCGAGCGACCGGTCCAAGAAGTCCTGCTAAAGCGGCGAAACCCGATTCGCGCTGGCAGATCGGGTTTTTTGTTGGCATGCAACCGGACCGTACCCACGAACTGCGCGCGCTCCTCGACGAGCGCATCCTGATCCTGGACGGTGCCATGGGCACCGAGATCCAGCGCCACAGGCTGAACGAGGCCGACTTCCGCGGCGAGAAATTCGCCGGTTTCGGACGCGACCTCCAAGGCAATAACGACGTCCTCACGATCACCCGGCCCGACCTGATCCGCGCCATCCACGCGAGCTATCTGTCCGCGGGCGCGGACATCATCGAGACGAACACCTTCAATTCCAACGCGCCCTCGCAGGCCGACTATGGATTGGAGGAATTCGTCGGCGAGATGAACCTGCGGGCGGCACGGCTCGCCCGCGAGGTGGCGCAGGAGTTCGTCGCCCGCACACCCGGTCGCCCGCGATTCGTCGCCGGGGTGCTCGGCCCGACCAACAAGACGGCCTCGATCTCGCCCGACGTCAACGACCCGGGGTTCCGCAACATCGGGTTCGACGAGCTCGTGCGGACGTACGGCGAGGCAGCGAGCGCGCTCGTCGAAGGTGGCGTCGACCTCCTGCTCCTCGAGACCATCTTCGACACGTTGAACGCCAAAGCGGCGATCTTCGCGATCGAGACGCTGTTCGAACGGATCGGCGGACGCTTGCCGGTGATCATCTCGGGCACGATCACGGACCAATCCGGCCGCACCCTCACGGGCCAGACCCCGGAGGCCTTCTGGAACTCGGTGCGTCACGCGCGCCCCCTCGCGGTCGGTCTCAATTGCGCGCTCGGCGCTCAGCTGATGCGGCCGTACATCGAGGAGCTCGCGAAGGTCGCCGAGACCTATATCAGCTGCTACCCGAACGCGGGTCTGCCCAACCCGCTTTCCGAAACCGGGTATGACGAAGGGCCCGCGCACACTTCCTGCCTGCTGCACGAGTTCGCCGAAAGCGGGCTCGTCAACATCGTCGGAGGCTGCTGCGGCACCACGCCGGAGCACATCGCGGCCATCACCGCCGAGGTCCGGGGCGTGAAACCGCGCGTTCCGCCACGACCGGAGCACGAGCTGCGGCTTTCCGGCCTCGAGCCGCTGAACGTGGGCGACAAGTCGCTCTTCGTCAACGTCGGCGAGCGGACCAATGTGACCGGGTCGAAGGCCTTCGCGAGGATGATCCTCGCGGGTGATTATGCGCAGGCGCTCACCGTGGCGAGGCAGCAGGTCGAGAACGGCGCGCAGATCATCGACGTCAACATGGACGAGGCGATGCTCGACTCGGAGAAGGCGATGACCACCTTCCTCGCGCTGATCGCCTCCGAGCCGGACATCTCGCGCGTGCCCGTGATGATCGACTCGAGCAAGTGGTCGGTCATCGAGGCCGGTCTCAAATGCGTGCAGGGCAAGTGCATCGTGAACTCGATTTCGCTGAAGGAGGGCGAAGCGGAGTTCGTGCGTCACGCGCTCCTGGCGCGCCGCTACGGGGCCGCAGTGGTCGTGATGGCCTTCGACGAGCACGGCCAAGCCGACTCGCTGCAGCGGCGCATCGACATCTGCAGGCGCTGCTACGGCATCCTGATCGAAAAAGCGGGGTTCGCGCCCGAGGACATCATCTTCGACCCG
Source organism: Burkholderiales bacterium (assembly GCA_036518595.1). Classification (GTDB taxonomy): domain Bacteria; phylum Pseudomonadota; class Gammaproteobacteria; order Burkholderiales; family SG8-39; genus VBDM01. Next base: position 23,174 of record DATDMW010000268.1, on the reverse strand, counting down.
AACATCTTCGCGATCGCCACCGGGATCGAGGAGCACAACAATTATGGCCTCGACTACATCGAAGCCGTGCGCGAGATCCGGCGCTCGCTCCCCTTTGTCAAGGTGTCGGGCGGCGTATCCAACGTCTCGTTCTCCTTCCGAGGCAACGATCCCGTCCGCGAGGCGATCCACACGGTCTTTCTCTATCACGCCGTGCGGGCCGGGATGACCATGGGCATCGTGAACGCCGGCCAGCTCGGCGTCTACGAGGAGATTCCGGCCGAGCTGCGCGAGCGCGTCGAGGACGTGGTCCTCAACCGCCGTCCCGACGCGGGCGAGCGGCTCGTCGAGTTCGCGACCACCGTGAAGGGCGCCGCCAGGACGCAGGCCGAGGACCTCGCGTGGCGGGCGCGTCCCGTGGAAGAGCGACTGGTGCACGCGCTCGTGAAGGGCATCAACGAGTGGATCGTCGAGGACACGGAGGAGGCGCGGCTCAAGTGCGAGCGTCCGATCCAGGTGATCGAAGGCCCGTTGATGGACGGGATGAACGTAGTCGGCGACCTGTTCGGCTCGGGGAAGATGTTCCTGCCGCAGGTGGTCAAGTCGGCGCGCGTGATGAAGCAGGCGGTCGCCTACCTCGTGCCCTACATCGAGGCGGACAAGCTGAAGGCCGGCGATTCGAGATCCAAGGGCAAGATCGTCATCGCGACCGTGAAGGGCGACGTGCACGATATCGGCAAGAACATCGTGAGCGTCGTGCTCCAGTGCAACAACTTCGAGGTCGTCAATCTCGGCGTGATGGTGCCGGCGCAGAAGATCCTCGACACTGCCAAGTCCGAGGGGGCCGACATCATCGGACTCTCCGGTCTCATCACGCCGTCGCTCGAGGAGATGGCGCACGTCGCCGCCGAAATGCGTCGCCAAGGGTTCACCGTGCCGCTGCTCATCGGCGGCGCCACCACGTCGCGCGTGCACACCGCGGTGAAGATCGCGCCGCAATATTCGGGGCCGACCGTGTACGTTCCCGATGCGTCGCGCTCGGTGTCCGTGTGCTCGAGCCTCCTTTCGGAGCAGAAGGCAGAATACGCACGCTCCGTCCAGGGCGACTACGACAAGATACGCGCGCAGCACGCGGCCAAGAAAGGCCAGGCGCTGGTCAGCCTGGACGCGGCACGGGCGAATGCGCTCCGCGTCGACTGGCAGCAGTACCAGCCGACGAAGCCGAAATGGTTGGGGCGCCGAGTGTTCGCGGGATGCGATCTGGCGGAGATCGCACGCCTCATCGACTGGTCGCCGTTCTTCCAGACCTGGGACCTGGCCGGCAGCTATCCCGGGATACTCGAGGACCCTGTCGTCGGACAGGCCGCGCGAAACGTCCTGGCCGACGCCCAGGCGATGCTCGCGAAGATCATCTCGGAAAAGTGGCTCACGGCAAATGCGGTCGTCGGACTGTTTCCTGCGGCCGCCGTCGGCGACGACATCGAGATCTACCGCGACGAGTCCCGCGCGGACACTGCCATGGTCTGGCATTGCCTGCGGCAGCAGGCCGAGAAAGCCGGGGACCGCTTCAACCTCTGCCTGGCGGACTTCGTCGCGCCCCGCGACGGCCCCGTGCGCGATTACATCGGCGCCTTTGCCGTGACCGCCGGCGTCGGCGCCGACCAGCACGTCGCGCAATTCGAAGCGAAGCACGACGACTACGGTGCCATCATGCTCAAGGCGCTGGCGGACCGTCTCGCCGAGGCCCTTGCCGAGCAAATGCACGCCCGCGTGCGGCGCGAACTCTGGGGCTATGCGCCGGATGAGGACCTCGGCAGCGACGCCCTGATCGCCGAGAGGTATCGCGGCATACGACCCGCGCCGGGATATCCCGCGTGTCCCGACCATACCGAGAAAGGCCCTCTGTTCGCGCTTCTCCGTGCGCAGGACGCGGGCATGACGCTGACGGAGAGCTACGCCATGCTTCCGGCGGCGAGCGTCAGCGGCTTCTATCTCGCGCATCCCGAGGCTCGCTATTTCGCCGTAGGTAAGATCGGCGAGGACCAGGCGCATGATTATGCGCGCCGCAAGCTCGTGAAGGTCGATGAGACCGAGCGCTGGCTCGCACCCGTGCTCGCGTACGAGCGCTGATCGCCTGCGTCGCGTGCGCATCGCGCTCGCGGCGCTCGCACTGAGCGCCGCAGCCTGCACCCCCGAGCTCGACTGGCACGAGTTCCGGTCCGACGAAGGCGCCTTCGTGGCCGTCCTTCCGGGCAGGCCCACCTTCGAGCAGCGGGAGCTCTCGGGCCGTCCCGGCGTGGTGATGCATCTCTGGTCCGCGCGTGCGGGCGGCGCCCTGTACGGCGTGGGCTACGCGAACGCGCCCAAGGCGGGACGCGCGCTCGTCGCGAGCACCCGGGACGCCCTCGCCGCCAACATCTCAGGGCGCATCGTCGCGGATCGCCAGATCGCGGTCGGCCGCGCGCTGGGACGAGAGTTCGAGGCCGAGGGCGCAACGACGACGCTGATCGCGCGCGTGCTGGTCGCGGACGACAAGCTTTATCAGGTTGCGCTGATCGCGAGAAAGGAGCGCCTCGGCGCGGCCGACGCGGACACTTTCTTCTCGTCGTTCCGGCTCTTGCCGGCCCCCTGAGCCGCCTTCACTTGCGCCAGAACGCGGGCGTCAGCACGATGAACAACGTGAACAGCTCGAGGCGCCCGAGCAACATCGCGAACGTGAGGATCCAAGTCGGGAAGTCGCCGAGCGCCGCGTAGGTCGCTCCGGGGCCCACCTGGTTGAGGCCCGGGCCCGTGTTGCAGATACAGACCACGACCGCCGAGAACGCCGTGATGATGTCTACACCCGACGCGGTGAGAAGCATCGTCATCGCGATCACCGACCCCCCCCAGATCAACATGAATGCGAGCACCGCGAAGATGATGTTGTTCTCGATCGTCGCGCCGCCGAGCTTCACGGGCACGTACGCGCGCGGGTGGACGATCCGGACCATCTCCCGCAACGCCTGACGCACCATGAGCTCCGCCCGGATCAGCTTGATGCCGCTGCCGGTCGAGCCGGAGCAGGTCGTGAAGCAGCACAGGAACAGCATCCATACCGGCGCGAAGATCGGCCATTGGTAGAAGTCCGTGCTGGCGTATCCCGCCGTCGTCGCGATCGATACGACGTTGAACGCCGAATAGCGCAGCGCGGTCCAGAACGAGGGGTACACCTCGTGCGCGAAAAGAAAATAGGCGATCCCGAGCACCGAGAGTCCGAGTACAGCGAGGTAGGCGCCTGCCTCCGGATCCCGGCGGTACGGGCCCGCGGACCGGCGGCGGAAGGCGAGAAAATGGGTGCCAAAGTTCATGCCGGCGATCGCCATGAAGAAAATCGTGACGGCTTCAATCCCCGGCGAGCGGAAAAACGAGAAGTTCTCGTCGTGCGAAGAGAACCCGCCGAGGCTGACGGTGGAAAAGGCGTGCAGCACGGCGTCGAACCACGACATGCCTGCGAACTTCATCACCAGCATGCACAGCACCGTGAGCCCCGCATAAACCACCCACAATCCTTTCGCGGTCTCGGTGATCCGTGGCGTGAGCTTCGTTTCCTTCATGGGCCCGGGAGTCTCGGCACGCATGATCTGGCTGCCGCCGACGCCGAGCAGCGGCAGAATCGCGACGGCCAGCACGATGATGCCCATGCCGCCGAGCCACTGGAGCTCGCAGCGCCAGAAATTGATGGACGGCGGCAGCTGGTCCAGCCCGGAGAGTATGGTCGCGCCCGTCGTCGTGAGGCCGGCCACGGTCTCGAAGTACGCATCGGTGAACGCGAGCCCTTTGATGTACACCAGGAGCGGAATCGTCGCGAACGCGGGGAGCACCGTCCAGACCAGGGCCATCAGCAGGAAGCCGTCGCGCGCCTGCAGTTCCGTCCGGTGTTTTCGCGTAAGAACCCACAGGGCGATCCCGGCGAGGAAGGTGGCGACGACGGCCTCGTCATAGGCGCCCTGGGCGCCGTCCGCGTAGAGGATCGAGATCCCGAGCGGGACCAGCATCGCGACCGCGAAGCCGGCGATCGTCACGCTCAGCACGCTGAGCACGGGAAGCAGCCGGATCATGCCGCGGCTACACGAATCCCACGCCGACCTGGAACAGCTTCTCCACTCTCGGCAGCGTCTTCTTGTCGGTGACGAATATGATGACGTGGTCCTCGGCCTGGATGATCGTGTCGTGATGCGCCATGATGACTTCGTCGCCGCGGACGATGGCGGCAATGGTCGCCCCCTTGGGGAGATCCATCTCGTCGATCCGCCGGCCGATGCAGCGGCAGGATTCGCGATCACCGTGCACGACCGCCTCGAGCGCCTCGGCGGCGCCTCGGCGCAGTGAGTGCACCTGCGTCACATGGCCGCGCCTCACGTGCGCGAGCAGCGTGCCGATGGTCGCCTGTGCGGGCGAGATGGCGATGTCGATCTGGCCGGACTGCAGCAGGTCCACGTACGAACGGCGGTTGATGAGCGCCACCACGCGCTTCGCGCCCATCCGCTTCGCGAGCAGCGCGGACATGATGTTGTTCTCGTCGTCGTTGGTGACCGCGATGAACATGTCCATGTCGTCGACATTTTCCGCCTCGAGCAGCGCCTCGTCCGTCACGTCGCCCTGCAGCACGAGCGCGCGGTTGAGCCGGCTCGATAGCAGCTCGCACCGCTTCTTGCTGTACTCGATGATCTTGACGGAGTAGTCGCGCTCGAGCGCGCCCGCGAGCCTGAGGCCGATGTTCCCGCCGCCGGCGATCATCATGCGCTGGACGGGCTTGTCCATGCGACGGAGCTCGCGCATCACATGCCGTATATCGCGCGTCGCTGCCAGGCAGAAGACCTCGTCGCCCGCATCGACGACGGTGTCTCCCTCGGGCACGATAGGACTGTCGCCACGGAAAATCGCCGCGATGCGCGTGTTCACCGACGGCAGGTGGCTGCGGATGTCCTTGAGCTGATGGCCCACGAGCGGTCCGCCCTGGAACGCTCGCACCGCGACGAGGCTCACCTTGCCGTGAGCGAACTCGAGCACCTGCAAGGCCTCCGGGAACTGGACCAGCTTGACGATGTAGTCAGTCAGCACTTGCTCGGGACATATCGCCAGGTTCACCGCGAAGCACTCCTCCCCGAGGACGCGCTCGTTGACCAGGTAATCCGTCGCCCGGATGCGTGCGATACGGGTCGGCACGTTGAAAAGCTGCTCTGCGAGCTTGCAGGCGACGAGGTTCGTCTCGTCGCTTTGCGTGACGGCGATCACCAGGTCGCAATCCTCGATGCCCGCTTCGACCAGAACCGAAGGATGCGCCGCGCTGCCGAGGACCGTGCGGAGATCGAGCCGATCCTGCAGGTTGCGCAGCCGCGCGCTGTCGATGTCGACGACCGTGATGTCGTTCGCCTCGGAAACCAGGCTTTCCGCGACCGAGGACCCGACCTGGCCCGCACCGAGAATGACTATTTTCATCTTGTGATCCGAGCCCGGGTCATTCTTCGCGGCGTCCGGTGTGTATGCCGAGCGCCTTGAGCTTCCGATAGAGGTGCGTGCGCTCCAGACCGCACTTCTCCGCCACCCGGGCGATCGACCCGTTCTCTAGCGCCAGGTGGTGCTCGAAATACGCGCGCTCGAAAGCCTCGCGCGCATCGCGCAAGGGCAGATCGAGCGGGAGATCGATGCCCTTGGCCGGCGCTGCGAACTGAGGTACCACCGATTCGACATCGGTTGTGCCGATCTCTTCGTCGAGCGCCGTGGCCGCCAGCGTGCGCACGGCCGCCGCCAGATCCTGCAGATTACCGGGCCAGTCGAAATTGCGCAGCTGATTCAGCGCAGCGGTGGAGAAATGTCGCGGGGGGCAGAAGCGTGCTTCGACCAGCTGAGCGAGCATGACGCTCGCGATCTCGGGGATGTCCTCCGGGTGCTCCCGCAGCGGCGGCAGCGCGATCATGACGTTCGAGAGCGCCTGCAAGAGCGCGGCATCGAACCCGTGTGCGTCCACCAGGCGCCGCGGCTCCTCGCAAGTGAAGGATACGAAGCGAACCCTGTGCTTTTCCGAGCGCGTCGCCAAGAATGCGAGGTGCTTCTGCTGCGCCCGCGAAAGGGCCGTGAGCTCCTCGACGAACAGCACCCCGCCGGCCGCCTGTTGCAGCACGTCCTGCGAACCTTCGAGGAGCGCCTGGCTCCCGTCCAGCCATGGGCCGTTCGGCGGCTGCAGGTCACGCGCGAACAGCTCGGGCATGGAGCCCTTCTCGCCGCGAAGCAGGACGCTCGCGTTGACGGCCTCGACCTGCGCGAGACGCTTGCGCAAATCGGCGAGCGCGGGCGAGCGCCCGACGCCCGTGAGCGAGAGCGGCCGTATCGTCCTCGCCTCGGAGAAGCGCAGCACCCGCTTCACCGTACCGAGCAGCTTCTGCAGCGCGATCGGTTTTTCCAGGAAATCCATCGCGCCGATTCGCGTCGCTTCGACGGCCGTTTCGATCGTGCCGTGGCCCGACATCATGATGACCGGCATGGTGAGCTGGCCGCCGGCCGCCCATTCCTTGAGCAACGTGATCCCGTCGGCGTCGGGCATCCAAATGTCGAGCAGCACGAGGTCCGGCCGCTGGCGCGCCCGCGCGGTGCGCGCTGCCGTCGCGCTCTCGGCGAGCTGTACCGTATGTCCCTCGTCGGAGAGAATCTCGGACAACAGCTCGCGGATGCCGATCTCGTCGTCAACTACCAGTATCTGGGCCATAGTGGCGCGCCGTCTTCCTCACGCGGCCAGCGGGAGAGCGATCAGAACGGCGGCTCCCCGCGGCCGCCGATTCTCGATGCTGATCGTACCTTGATGCTCGTCGATGATCTTCTTCACGATCGCGAGACCCAGCCCCGAGCCCTTGGGTTTCGTCGTGACATACGGCTCGAAGGCCCGCTCGATGATTTCGCTCGAGAAACCGCAGCCGTTGTCGACGATCTTGAGCCACGCCTGCCCGCCGGGCGTCCCCGGCCCGGCGGCGGTCTCGACTTCGATCCTCGGATTGGAAGTCCCGGCGAGAGCGTCCTGCGAGTTCCGCAGGAGGTTGTGTATGACCTGCCGCAACTGATCGGGGTCGCCCCGCACCGACGGAAGGTCGGGCTGCAGGCGCGCCCGAACCAGAGTTCCCGATTGCTCGTACAGCGATAGCACGTCGGCGACCAGCCGGTTCAGATCGAGGCCCTCGAGCCGGGGAATCGGTGTCCGCGCATAGTCGCGGAAATCGTCGACCATGCCCTTGAGTGCTGTGACTTGCGCGACGATGGTCTCGGTCGCACGGTGGAGCGCCGTGGCGTCGTCGGTGTCGAGCTTGCGGGAGAGCTTCGCTTGCAGGCGCTCGGCGGAGAGCTGGATCGGGGTGAGCGGATTCTTGATCTCGTGCGCGAGCCGGCGCGCGACTTCGCCCCACGCCGCTGCCCGTTGCGCGGAGATCAGCTGGGTAATGTCGTCGAACACCACCACGTAGCCGCCGCCGCTCGCGCCCGGCAGCAACGACCCCCGGACCAGGAGCACGGCGACCCGCTGCAACAGCTCGAACTGAACCTGCCACGCCGCCGCAGGATGCATGGCGAACTGCGCCTGCAGCATCCCGGCGAAAGCCTCGAGCTTGCGCCATTGGGAGAGGGGCACGCGGTCGAGGGGACCCAGATCCTCGCGAAGGATGCGAGCGGCCCCCGCATTGGCGATGCGCAAGGCGAAGCCACTGTCGAACACCATCACGCCAGCGGACAGGTTCGCCAGGATGCTCTCTAGATACGCGTTGGCCATCTCGAGCTGCGCCTGGTTGCGCTGCGCCGTGTTGCGAGCCTCGCCGAGCTGCTCGGTCATGCTGTTGAACGACTGCGTCAGGATGCCGAGCTCGTCGCGGCTGGTGACGGGCGCCCGCCTCGAAAAGTCGCCCCGCGCGACCGCCTGCGTGCCCTCGGCGAGGATGGCGAGCGGCCGCGACAGGCGCCGGGACAGGAGGAACGCGAGCGCGATCGCCGAGAAGAGCGCCAGCAGCAGGGTGAGCGTCAGGGTCAGGATGTAAATGGTCTTCAATCCCTCGCGCGAGAGCTGAAGCTCCCGGTACGCCCGGTACACCGTCTGTACCGATTCGCCATAGTCGGCGATCGACTGCGGCACCTCGTGCGTGAGCTGAAGGAAGCGCGCCTCGTCGACGAGCGCGAGCGTGTTGAGCGGCACGATGACGCGCAGCACGAGGCCTTTCTCGCCCAGCGGCTCGACGGCGCCGTAGCCGCGGTTCAAGTGGGCCTGGCGCAGCGCGCTCTCCGGGACGCCGGGCGCCAGCCGGTCGGTGGGCGTACTGGTGCTCGCGAGCACCGTTCCGCCCGACGTCATGAGCACGGCGTTCTCGGTTCCGAGCTGCTCGCGCAGGCGGCTCAGCGCGACCGGCTGCTGCGCGGGTGGGACATCCGAAAGATCGAGCGCCATCACCTGGGCTTTGAGGACGAGGTCGCTCAGCATGACATCCAGCGCTGCGCGTCCGAGATTGAGCCCACCGTCGAGCGCCTTCTCGACGCGCACGTCGAACCACGACTCGATGCTGCGCGCGAGGAACTGCAGCGACACCGTATAGACGAGCAGGCCCGGCACGATGCCGACGAGCGCGAACATGACCAGTACGCGAAAGGTGAGGAGCGATCCGAAAACCTTGGCGCGCCGCTGGCGCGCGAGGCGCACCAGCTGGTAGATCACAAGGCCGAGCAGAGCGAGCGCGACGGCCGCGTTCAGCCAGAGCAGCAACGGATAGTATTCCGAGAATATCGGCGAGTTGGCCGTTGCGGTCGCCAGCAGGAACAGCAGGATGCCGCCCACCGCCGCGCTTGCGATCAGCATGTAAGTCATCGCGACTCCTTCTCGGGTGCGACGAACCTGAAACGTCGCCAGTCAGACACGAGCGTCCAATCGCGGGTGGTCATGGCCATCACCTGGACCGCCTTGGGAAGCTGCGACGTGTCGAGCCGCATGCGGATCGCGCCGACGTAGCTTTGTCCCGGGGAGATCCGGTCCCGGCCCATGACGGGCCAGCTCCGGATGCGTCCCAGTACGCGCAGGGCTTCAGCGAGCGACGTAAAGCTCTGCTGCACCGGGCCGCTCGCCACGGTGTATTGCTGCGACAGGGGCAGATATGAGAGCTTGACCTGGAGCTTCTCCGCGGCCGCGGTCTCGTCGAACCAGTACCACCGGGGGCGCACCAGCTCGAATTCGACCATGAAATTGAGCGAGACGCCATTCGCGAGCGCCTCCTCGAGTCGAGGCGACAGCTCGAACCAGAAGTCCGCGTGCACGACGTAACCTTCGTCGATGGGCTCCACGCCAACGCCGAGGACCTCGATGGGATCGGCACGGACCGCGCTTGCGCCGAGGAACAGCGTGGCGCACAACAGCAGGCAGCGCAGGGATCGCGTCATAGCCGCTTTTCCAGCAGCGCGTAGAAGAAGCCGTCGCTGTCGGCGTTCGGGACGATCTGGCCCATCGGTCGGCCGGGGACCTCCGGCGCGACCGCGGCGTCCGGGCTGCGCTCGAGGAAGGCGGCGACCTGCTCGGCGTTCTCGGCCGGAAACACCGAGCACGTCGCATAGAGCAGCTTGCCTCCCGGGGCCAGCACCCGCCAAGCCGCATCGAGCATGGCGGCTTGAGTCTTGCCGAAAGCCGGGATGTCCTCTCGCCGGCGCAGCCACTTGCTGTCCGGATGCCGGCGCACCACTCCTGAGGCCGAGCACGGCGCATCGAGCAGGATGCGGTCGAAGCGCTGAGCACCGAAGAAACGCTCCGGCTCACGGCAGTCGGCCACCACGACGCGCGCCGTCAAGCCGAGCCGCGCAAGGTTCTGCGCGATCCTGTCGGTGCGAGCGCGATCGAAGTCGGCCGCGATGAGATCGCAGTCGACCCGCTCGAGGATATGCGCGGTCTTCCCGCCCGGGGCGGCGCACGCGTCGAGCACGCGCATGCCCGGGGCGACGTCGAGCAGCCGTGCCGCCCATTGCGCTCCGGCGTCCTGAACCGATGCTTCGCCGCTCGCAAATCCCGGGAGCGATTCGACTCCCCGGGGCGCCTCGAGACGCACGGCGTCGCCCCCGAGGTGACGCGCGGCGATGCCCGCATCGCGCAGCTTCGCGAGGTAGGCTTCGACCGTCGAGCGACGACGGTTCACGCGCAGCGTCATCGGGGGATGCTCGTTGCCCGCCTGCAGGATGGCACGCCAATCCGCGGGGTAAGCCGATCTGACGAGATCGATCCACCACTGCGGGTGGCGAAACCTGCCGGCGTCGGTCGACTCTATCTCCGAATTCAGAGCGGCGGCGCGACGCTGATAGTTTCGCAGCACCGCGTTCACCAAGCCTTTGGCACGCGCTCGCTCGACGTGACCCGCGGCCTCCACGGCCTGGTGCACGACCGCGTGCGCGGCCTCGGGTCGCTGCATGAGCTCGGACAACGCGGCGAGAAGCAGACCGCGCAGCGTAGCATCGGCGAGCGGCTTGTCGAGCAGGCGGTCGAGCGCCGCGTCGACGAGCCCGTACGCCCGCAGCGCGCCGTAGGACAGGTCTTGCGCCGCGGCAACGAGCGGGCCGGGGATGGGGCGCGTCCTGACATTCGCGAGGACCGCGTTGAGGCTCGAGCCGTTCAACACACGCCCGACGACTTCGCCGGCAAGCGCCAGGGACTGCGCCAGCGAATGGGATTGTTTGAAGGCGATTTCGGCCAAGGCGCGGGCGCAAGGTTACGAGCGAGACGGCATTATAGTGAATCGCGCACGCGGGCGCGGCCGATCACCCCGCGGATCCGACGGAGAACCGTTCGCCCGCCGACACGGGACAACCGCGCAGGAAATCGCCGGCTTGGAGACGCCGTCCACCGGGACGTTGCAGCTCGGTGACCAGGACCGCGCCCTCGCCGCAGGCCACCAGGAGACCTGCGGTCGACGCGTTCAATACTTCGCCGGGCGCTCCGTCGCCCGCTCCCAGTGCGCAAGACCAGAGCTTCAACTCCATGCCGCGCAGCACCGCAGTGGCCCCCGGCGTCGGATCGAACGCCCGCACGCGGCGCCGCACGGATATCGCGCTGTCGCGCCAGTCAATGCGGGCCTCCTCCTTGCGGATCTTCGGAGCATAGGTCGCTTCCGCCTGCGATTGCGCCGACCCGACCAGCGCACCAGCCTGCAAGCCGTCGAGCGCGCGCGCGCACATCACGGCACCGAGCGTCGCCAGGCGATCGTGCAGGGTGCCGGCGGTATCCTCGTCGCCGATGGCGCAGGCCTCCTGCAGCAACACCGGCCCGGTGTCGAGCCCGGGGTCCATCTGCATGATCGATATCCCGGTCCGGGTGTCGCCCGCGAGCAAGGCGCGCTGGATCGGCGCCGCCCCGCGCCAGCGAGGCAACAATGAAGCATGCACGTTGATGCACCCCAGGCGCGGGATGCCGAGCACGCGCTCGGGAAGGATCAGGCCGTACGCGGCGACGACCATGATGTCGGGCCGCAGGGCGACGAGCTCGGGCGACGACGCGGTGTCATGCAACGACGCCGGCTGCAGCACCGCGATTCCGCGGTCGAGCGCGCGCTTTTTGACCTCGGAGGCCGTGGCGCCGAGCCCGCGGCCCGCCGGGCGGTCGGGCTGCGTCAGGACGGCGATCACGCGGTGCCGCGAGTCGAGGAGGGCATCGAGGATCCGAGCCGCGAAAGACGGCGTGCCCGCGAAGATGAGGTTCATGATCCGGCCTCCGTCGGGCTGACCGCCGCGTCGCGAAGCGGTCTAGGCGCTCTCGCGAAGCTGCTTCTGCAACTTGGCCTTGATGCGCTGCTGCTTGAGGCGCGACAGATAATCCACGAAGACCTTGCCCTCGAGATGGTCCATCTCGTGCTGGATGCAGATGGCGAGGAGCTTGTCCGCTTCGAGCGTGAAAGCCTTGCCCTCGCGGTCGAGAGCGCGCACCGTAACGCGCTCCGAGCGCTCCACCGGCTCGTAGATCCCCGGCAGCGAAAGGCAGCCTTCCTCGCAGAACTGTACGCCTTCACGCGCGACGATCTCGGGATTGATCAGCACGAGGAGCTTGTCCTTCGTCTCCGACGTGTCGATGACGATAACGCGCTTGTGCACATCGACTTGCGTCGCGGCCAGGCCGATCCCGGGCGCCGAGTACATCGTCTCGGCCATGTCGTCCACCAGAGTGCGTATCTCTTCGTTCACCTCTGTGACGGTCGCCGCCTTTTTGTAGAGGCGGGGATCTGGATAACGAAGGATGCTCAGGGAAGCCATAAAAAACTTGCAAATTTAACGCATTACGTTCAGAATTTAATGCGGACTGTAAAAAAGGGGCTACTCTGGGGCACGTTGGGGCGGCGACGCCCGTTTCCAGACGAGGCAGTCATGAAAAAGTCTATCACAGCCGTTCTCGCGTCCTTCCTCTGCGCCGCTGCTCTCGTCTATGCGCAAGGCGACATTCAGCTCAAGGAAAACGCTCCGGACAGCTACGTTGTGCAGAAGGGCGACACGCTGTGGAGCATCGCCGTCAAGTTTCTGAAGGACCCGTGGCGCTGGCCCGAGATATGGCGCCTCAACCAGGAGCAGATCCGCAACCCGCACGAAATCGTCCCGGGTAGCACGATCGTCCTCGACCGGACCGGCGCGGGCCCGGGCGGGGACGGTCAGCCGCAGTTGCGACTCGGGGATGCTCAGCCGCAGCAGCGGCTCCAGCTCGGCCAAGGCGGTTCCACTGAACGCCTCGGTCCGAAGATCTACAGCGAGCCCATCTCGGCGGAGGCAATTCCGGCCATCCCTGCGAACGTCATCGAGCCGTTTCTGACGCAGCCGCTCGTGATCGAGAACGGGGGGCTCGCGAAAGCGCCGCGCATCATCGCCACGCAGGAGAGCCGTGTCTATCTTGGACGAGGCGGAATCGCCTACGTCACTGGATTCGGCAAGTCGCAGGAGGAGATCTGGCAGATCTACCGACAGGGGCGGCCTCTGGTCGATCCCGATGACAACAGAACGCTCGGCTACGAAGCGGTCTACCTCGGGACCGCGCGCGTGACGCGCGGCGGCGACCCGGCGACCGTTCAGATCGTCTCGTCAAAACAGGAGATCACCGCTGGCGACCGCTTGGTCGCGGCGGGGAAGCCGGCGCCGATCAAGTACGCGCCGCATGCGCCGACCAAGCAGTTGAAGGGGCGCGTGATCGGCCTCTACGACGGCTTGGCGACCGCCGAGGGCGGTCGGCATTCGATCATCTCGATCAACAAGGGCGCTCGCGACGGCCTCGAGCACGGTCATGTGCTCGCGCTGTACCGGCGCGGCGCCCTCATCGCCGATCCCGAATCGGGATTGTCGCGCGACAACGCGCCGAAGTTCCAGCTGCCCGACGAGCGCTACGGTCTCGCGTTTGTATTCAGAGTGTTCGACAATGTCTCGTATGCGCTCGTGATGGAGAGCTCCAGGCAGCTCACGCCGGGCGACGTGGTGCAAACGCCCTGACCGAAGCGCCCGAGCGTCGTCGAAGCACTGCGGGCGATCTCTTGGACTCCGAACTCGCCGCCTGGATCGACCTCAGCCTCGTTCCGGGGCTCGGCGGGCAGACCATACGGACGCTGCTTGCGGCATTCGGATTGCCGCGGCACGTGCTCGAGGCGTCCGCCACGACGCTCTCGCGCACCGTGCCCGACCCGATTGCGCGCGCTATTGTGAGCCGTGATCGCGCAGCCGCGGTCGAGCGCGCGCTCGAATGGTGCTCCGGCCCCAGCAGGACGGTCATCACGCTGGCCGATGCCTGTTATCCGCAGCAGCTGCTCGAAATACCGGATCCGCCTCTGCTGCTGTACCTGCAAGGCGACCCGAAGTACCTATCGGCGAGCTCCGTAGCGGTCGTCGGCAGCCGCAACGCCACGCCCCAGGGCCTCGCGAACGCGCAGGCTTTCGCTCGCGCGCTCAGCACGTCGGGCGTGGCGGTCGTGAGCGGTCTCGCGCTGGGAATCGACAGCGCCGCACACCGCGGCGGACTCGAGGGACCCGCGGGAACGGTAGCGGTCCTGGGAACCGGCGCCGATATCGTCTACCCGAAGAAGAACCAGCCACTCGCCGACCAGATCGCCTCGCATGGCGCGCTGGTTTCGGAGTTTCCGCTCGGCACGCCGCCCTTGCAGGCCAACTTCCCGCGCCGGAACCGTTTGATCGCGGGGTTGACGCGCGGCTGCCTGGTCGTCGAAGCGGCGCTGCCGTCGGGGTCCATGATCACGGCGCGTCTCGCCGCCGAGCAGGGACGCGACGTATTCGCCATTCCCGGATCCATACATTCGCCGCTCTCCAAAGGGTGCCACGCGCTGATCAAGCAGGGCGCGAAGCTGGTCGAGAGCGCGCAGGACGTGCTCGACGAGCTCGGCGTCGCGGCCCGCGCGACGCCCGAAGCGCGCGCTCCAGTGCCGCAGAGCAAGCTGCTGGGGCACATGGGTTTCGATCCGTGCGATATCGACACGCTGGTCGCGCGGAGCGGCTTGACCGCGGACGCCGTATCGGCAATGCTGCTGCAACTCGAACTGGAAGGGAAGGTCGGGAGCCTCTCCGGAGGCCTATATCAACGGGTTTCGTGAGAATAGGACAATCGCAAAAAAATGTTCGACGTTCTCGTATATCTCTTCGAAAACTTCTATCAAGCCGAAGGCCGCCCCGACCACGAGACGCTGGCACGCAAGCTGCACGCCGCCGGATTCGAGAACGAAGACATCCACGACGCCCTCGACTGGCTCAACGGCCTGGCGACCCCGCACGAAACCGGGCGCCTCGAGTGCCTCGACTTGCGTCCGACCTTCCGCGGGTACAACGCCCAGGAGACCGCCAAGCTTTCCACCGAGACCCGCGGCTTCCTGGCATTCCTCGAAAGCGCGCGCATTCTTGCGCCGCGGATGCGCGAGCTGATCATCGAGCGCGCCATGGCCCTCCCCGACGAAGTCGTCGGACTCGACAAGTTCAAGGTGATCATCCTCATGGTCCTCTGGACGCAGCGCGGGAGCGTGGACGCGCTGGTGCTCGACGAGCTGCTCCCGGACGGCGAGAAGCGCCAGATGCATTGATCCGGCGCGCCGCGCCGGTCGCCGTTTTTCCGAAATCGATCGCGACCTTGCGAGGTTAGCCGACCGCTTTCTTGCGTCGCGGCCCGAAAAGCACTTATCATGCTGCGCTTCGATCGGCGCACCCATTCTTCCCTCTTGTGCATCCCGTGAACGCGAAATGCGTCGCACGGTCAATGCCTGCGTAGGTCGCCGTGAACGCATCGTATGAGCAAGAAACTCATCATCGCGGAAAAGCCTTCGGTCGCGAACGACATCGCCCGGGTTCTGGGGGGGTTCACGCGCCACGGCGATTACTACGAGAGCACGGGCTACGTCCTGTCTTCCGCGATCGGCCATCTGCTCGAGCTGGTTCCTCCCGAAGGGGTCGAAGTCAAGCGCGGCAAGTGGTCGTTCGCCAATCTACCGGTCATCCCGCCGCATTTCGATCTGCAGCCCATCGAGCGGACCGAGGACCGCCTCAAGCTGCTCGTGAAGCTGCTCAAGCGCAAGGACGTAACCGGTATCGTCAACGCCTGCGACGCGGGCCGGGAAGGCGAGCTCATCTTCCGCTACATCATGCGGCACGCCGGCGTGAAGAAGCCGGTCGAGCGACTGTGGCTGCAATCGATGACGCCTTCCGCCATCAGCGAGGGCTTCGAGAAGCTGCGGCGCGATCGCGACATGCTGCCGCTCGCCGACGCCGCCGTGTCCCGGTCGGAATCGGACTGGCTGGTCGGCATCAACGGCACGCGCGCGATGACGGCCTTCAATTCGAAAGAGGGCGGCTTCTACAAGACGACCGTCGGTCGCGTGCAGACACCCACGCTCGCGATCCTCGTCGACCGCGAGGAGAAGATCCGCAAGTTCGTGTCGCGCGACTACTGGGAAGTGCACGCGACCTTTGCCGCGGCCGCGGGAGAGTACGCCGGCCGATGGTTCGACGAGTCCTTCGAGAAGAAGAAGGACGAGGATCCCGAGGCCAGGGCCGAGCGCTTGTGGGACGAGCAGCGAGCGCAGGCGATCCGCGCGAAATGCGATGGCAGGCCGGGCGTCGTCAGCGAGGAGGCGAAGCCCTCGACCCAGCTCTCGCCGCTCCTCTACGACCTCACCAGCCTGCAGCGCGAGGCGAACGGGCGCTTCGGCTTCTCGGCGCGCACGACGCTCTCGCTCGCGCAAGCGCTGTACGAGCGCCATAAGGCGCTCACGTATCCGCGCACGGACTCGCGCGCGCTACCCGAAGACTACGTCGGAACAGTCAAGAAGACTCTCGAGATGTTCGCCGGTCGCAAGAGCGGTACGTACGCCAAGCACGCCGGCACGATCCTGAAAAAATCCTGGGTGAAGCCCAACCGCCGGATCTTCGACGACAAGAAGATTTCGGATCATTTCGCCATCATCCCGACGCTGCAGCAGCCGAAGCAGCTCAACGAGGCGGAAACCAAGATCTACGACCTCGTAGTGAAGCGTTTCCTCGCGGTGTTCTTCCCGGCGGCCGAATACCTCGTGACCACGCGCATCACGCGCGTCGACGGCGAGCCGTTCAAGACGGAAGGGCGTGTCCTGACTCAGCCGGGCTGGCTGCAAGTCTACGGCAAGGACGTCGACGCAGAGGACTCGACTCGACTCGTCCCCGTGAAGGACGGCGAGAAGGTGCAGACGTCGGCCGTCGAAGTGCGGCCGGTGCAGACGCGGCCGCCGGCCCGCTTCACCGAGGCAACGCTGCTGTCGGCGATGGAAGGCGCCGGCAAGCTCGTCGAAGACGAGGAGCTGCGCGAGGCAATGAGCGAAAAGGGGCTCGGCACGCCGGCGACTCGGGCGCAAATCATCGAAGGCCTCATCCAGGAGGAGTACGTGCATCGCAACGGGCGCGAATTGCAGCCCACGCCCAAGGCGTTCTCGCTGCTGTTCGCGCTGCGCCATTTCGGGGTCACCGAATTGTCGTCGCCGGAGCTGACCGGCAACTGGGAGTTCAAGCTCAGTCAGATGGAGCACGGCGAGCTCGAGCGCAGCGAATTCATGGATCACATCGTCGATCTCACGAAGGAGATGGTGGCTCGCATCAAGAACGGCGAGATCCCGGACACCGCGTTCCTCACGCTGGAGGCGCCGTGCCCGAAATGCGGCGGAAAGATCCAGGAGAACTACCGCAAGTTCCAGTGCCAGAAGTGCGACTTCTCGATCTGGAAGGTGGTATCGAGCCGCGAGTTCGCCCCCGAGGAGATCGAAGACCTCGTGTCCAAGGGCTCGGTGGGGCCGCTCCAAGGGTTCCGCAGCCGCCTCGGCAAGCCCTTCGCCGCCGTGGTGAAGCTTTCGCCGGAGTTCAAGGCCGAGTTCGATTTCGGCCAGGCGGAAGCGCAGGAGAAAGTCGACTTCTCGGGACAAACGCCGCTCGGCACGTGCCCGAAATGCGGAGGTCGCGTGTTCGAGCAGCCGATGGCTTATGTGTGCGAGAACAGCGTCGGCCCCGAGCGCCGTTGCGATTTCCGCTCCGGACGTATCATCCTGCAGCGCCCGATCGAGCGCGAGCAGCTCGAGAAGCTGCTTGCGACGGGTAAGACCGACCTGCTGCACCGTTTCATATCGCGCAAAGGCCGCCCGTTCTCGGCATTTCTCGTGCGCGGCCCGGACGGCAATGTGCGGTTCGAGTTCGCTCCCCGCGCCGGCAAGGCGCCCAAGCCCGAGGCGCTGGCCGCGAAGCCGGCCGCTACCGCCAAGACGGAAGCGACGGCGGCGAAACCGACGCGTGCCAAAGCAGCGAAGCCGTCGGCCGCGAAGCAAGCCAAGCGCCGCTCCGCCCGGGGCAGGACCGTGAAAGCGAAGAGAGCCGCCTGAGCGGCGTCAGACGTCCAACCGCGCGCCGAGCGCGTTGTCCTCGATGAAGATGCGGCGCGGCTCGACGTCGTCGCCCATCAGCTTGGTGAAGATCTCGTCAGCGGCGATTCCGTCTTCGATCTGGACCTTGAGGAGACGCCGGGACGCCGGATCCATCGTCGTCTCCCAGAGCTGCTCCGGGTTCATCTCGCCGAGGCCCTTGTAGCGTTGTATCGACGCACCGCGCTCCACCTCTCCCAGCAGCCAGCCCATAGCCTGCGGAAAATCGGCGACGGGCTGCCGCTTGTCCTCGCGCTGTACGTAAGCATCGCGCCCGACGAGACCCTGGAGCAGCTGCGACAGCCGCTCAAGGTGCTGGTAATCACCGGAGAGCACGAAGTCGTCGTCGAGTACCGTCGTGCGGATATTGCCGTGATGACTGCGTTCGATCACCAGCTGGTGGCGCTCGTTCTTGTCGTCGTATCGGGCCAGGACGTTCACGCCATTGCCGTTCATGGCGATCGCCTCCTTCAGGCGGCGCGCGCTCGTCTGCGCCGCCTCGGCGCTCGAGAGATCGACCTTGGCGCCCCGGGTGAGCGCCCGCAGCGCCTCGACGTCGATCAGCTTGGAAAGGCGCGCCACGATCGCTTCGGAGGCGAGGTAGGCCTTCGCCAGCTGCTCCAGGGTCTGGCCTTGGATCGGCTGGGCATCCGTGCTCGGGACGAGCGATGCTCCGACCAGCGCCTGGGCGAGCATGAATTGCGCGCGCTCGTGATCGTCCTTGAAATAACGCTCCTGCTTTCCGACCTTCACCTTGTACAGGGGCGGCTGGGCGATATAGATATGGCCGTGCTCGACGAGCTCGGGCATCTGCCGATAGAAGAACGTAAGGAGCAGCGTGCGGATGTGCGCTCCGTCGACGTCGGCGTCGGTCATGACGATGATGCGGTGGTAACGCAGCTTGGACAGGTCGTATTCGTCCTTGCCGATTCCCGTCCCTAGCGTCTGGATCAGCGTCACGATCTCCTGCGAGGAGATCAGCTTGTCGAAGCGCGCTTTCTCCACGTTCAGGATCTTGCCTTTGAGCGGCAGGATCGCCTGGAACTTGCGGTCGCGTCCCTGCTTGGCCGAGCCCCCGGCAGAGTCGCCCTCGACGATATAGAGCTCGCACAGGCGCGGATCCTTTTCCTGACAGTCGGCCAGCTTCGCGGACAGCCCGAAAGAGTCCAGCACGCCCTTGCGCCGGGTCATCTCGCGCGCCTTGCGCGCGGCCTCGCGGGCGCGCGCCGCATCCACGATCTTGGTGCAGATGATCCGCGCATCATTGGGGCGCTCGAGCAGGAACGATTTCAGGCGATCGGCGACGATCTCTTGCACCACCGGCCCGACCTCGGAAGAGACGAGCTTGTCCTTGGTCTGCGACGAGAACTTCGGCTCCGGAACCTTGACCGATAGCACGCATGAGAGGCCCTCGCGCATGTCGTCACCGCTCGTCTCGACCTTCGCCTTTTTCGCGATCTCGTTTGACTCGATGTACTGGTTCAGGCTGCGCGTCATCGCCGCGCGCAAGCCCGTAAGGTGGGTACCTCCGTCGCGCTGCGGGATGTTGTTCGTGAAGCAGAGCACCTGCTCCTGGTACGAGTCGTTCCACTGCATCGCGACTTCGACCGTGATCCCGTCCTTCTGCGCGATCGCATAGAACGGATTCTGATGCAGGACATTCTTGCTGCGGTTGATGAACTCGACGAAGCCTCTCACGCCGCCGGTATGGGCGAAGTTTTCCTCCTTCCCGGTGCGTTGGTCGATCAGGCTGATCTTCACGCCGTTGTTCAGGAACGACAGCTCCCGCAGGCGCCGCGCGAGAATGTCGAAGTGGTACTCGACAGTGCCGAAGGTCTCGGTGCTTGCCAGGAAGTGCACCTCGGTCCCGCGGCGCTCGGTCTTGCCGAGAACCTTCAGCGGCTCGACCGGCACCCCATGGCGAAACTCCATGAAATGCGCGAGCCCGTCGCGCCGAATGGTGAGGCGCAGCCATTCCGAGAGCGCATTCACCACGGAGACGCCGACGCCGTGCAGGCCGCCCGAGATCTTGTACGAGTTGTTGTCGAACTTTCCGCCGGCGTGCAGCTCGGTCATGACGATCTCGGCTGCCGAGCGCCCCTGCTCGTCCTCCTTGTGAATCTCGGTCGGGATGCCGCGGCCGTTGTCGATGACGCTGATCGAGTTGTCGGTGTGGATCGTGACCGTGATGGTGTCGCAGAAGCCGGCGAGTGCCTCGTCGATGGCGTTGTCGACCACCTCGAAAACCATATGGTGCAGACCGGTGCCGTCGGACGTATCGCCGATGTACATTCCGGGCCGCTTGCGCACGGCTTCCAGTCCCTTCAGGACTTTGATGCTGTCCGAATCGTATTGGTCGCCAGGCTGCTGGCTTTTTGCGCTATCCGTCATTTTCTTCCCGACGCCTCTCAAATCCGCATCGGCATCACGACGTACTTGAAGTCGCTGCGCCCTGGAACCATGAAAAGCGCGCTCGAGTTCGCGTCGCCGAGGCCGCATTCGATCTCGGAGACGTCGAGGTTGTTGAGCACGTCCAGCAGATACCCTACGTTGAACCCGATGTCGAGCGAGTCGCCCTTGTACGGGACGTCCAACTCTTCCTGAGCCTCTTCCTGCTCGGTGTTGCTGCAGCTGATCTTCAGGCTACCGTCGCCCAACACCCACCGTACCCCGCGGAACTTGTCGCTTGTCAGGATGGCGGCGCGCTGCAGCGACTGCAGCAGGGCGACCCGGTCCAGTTTCAGCTTCTTGGGCTGGTTTTGCGGAATCACGCGCGTGTAATCCGGAAATTTTCCGTCGACGAGCTTCGACACCAATACCACCCGCCCGAAGCTGAACTTTGCCTGGGTCGCGGAAAGCTCGATCGCGACCGGGTCGTCGGTATCAGCGAGAAGCTTCGAGAGCTCGATGATGGTCTTCCTGGGTAGGATGACCTCCTGCTTCGGCAACGACTTGGAGCCCGCATCGCGGCTCGCGAAAGCCAGGCGGTGCCCATCCGTCGCGACGAGCCGAAGCTGGCCATCGTCCACGACCATGAGCAGACCGTTCAAGTAGTACCGGATGTCTTGCTGGGCCATTGCGTACTGGACCAGGGCCAGCAGCGACTTAAGCAGTTTCTGCGGGACCGAGAAGCGCGTCGGCGTCCCCTCGGCCGCGGCCAGACGCGGGAAATCTTCCGCTGGGAGGGTCTGCAGGTTGAACCGGCTCTTGCCGGACTTCACTTGCAGCCGCTTGTCGGCGAGAGTGAGCGTCACCTCGGAGCCTTCGGGAAGCGCGCGCAGGATGTCTAACAGTTTGCGCGCGCCAACAGTGGTGGTCTTCGCCTCTCCCGGACCTTCGACCGTCATGCCGGCAGTAATCTCGATCTCGATGTCGGTCGCGACGAAGTCGATGTGCGTGTCCGTACGCGAAAGCAGCACGTTGGACAGAATGGGTAGCGTGTGACGCCGCTCGATGATTCCGGTCACGGCCTGCAATGGCTCGAGCAGCGCTTCGCGTTTTACTTTTAGTAAGTTCATCTAGTATTCCTTGATGATGATGATTAGCGCTGCCGAATCTGTGGATAAGCCCTGCCCACCAGTAACGACGCGGGATTCCCGGGGATCGACCCGGTGGATAAGTTCCCGGAGCCGTGTGAGCGCGTTTGGGGTAAGCCGCCGGACCGTGCCGCCCCGAGCAGTTCCCCACATTTCGCCCCCAGCTGCCACCCGGTTCCGTTCATCCTTTCAGGACCTGCTCGAGAATGTGGTAGTCGCGGTTAATGTCGTGGTTTTTCTCGCGAAGGCTCGCAATCGTGCGGCAGGCGTGCAGTACGGTCGTATGGTCGCGGTTGCCGAACGCGTCGCCGATATCGGGCAGGCTCATTTGAGTGAGGTCCTTGGCGAGCGCCATCGCCAGCTGGCGCGGCCGGGCCACGCTGCGGCTGCGCTTCTTCGAATGCATGTCCGAGAGCTTGATCTTGTAGTACTCGGCGACCGTCTTCTGGATGTTGTCGATCGTGATCTGGCGGTTCTGCGACGACAGGAGGTCCTTGAGCGCCTCCTTGACGGTATCGAGCGTGATGTCTCGACCATTGAAGCGCGAGTAGGCGATCACGCTCTTCAAGGCGCCCTCGAGCTCGCGCACGTTGGATCGGATGTGCTTGGCGATAAAGAAGGCCACCTCCTCGGATAGCTTGAGCGAGATCGCCTCGGCCTTCTTCAGAATGATCGCGACCCGCATTTCCTGCTCGGGCGGCTCGATCGCGACGGTCAGGCCCCAGGAGAACCTGGACTTCAGGCGCTCGTCGATGCCGGCGAGGTCCTTGGGGTAGGTGTCGCAGGTAATGATGAGCTGCTTGTGCGATTCGATCAGGGCGTTGAAAGCGTAGAAGAACTCTTCCTGCGTTCGATCCTTGCCGGTAAAGAACTGGATGTCGTCGATGAGCAGCAGGTCGAGCGAATGGTAGTAGCGCTTGAACTCGTCGAACGACTTCTGCTGATAGGCGCGCACGACATCTGAAATGTACTGCGCCGCATGGAGGTAGCGCACACGCGCGTTCGGCTGTTGCGCGAGCACCATGTTGCCCACGGCGTGAATGAGGTGCGTCTTGCCAAGGCCCACGCCGCCGTAGATGAACAGCGGGTTGTACGACGTGCCCGGGTGCTCCGCGACCTGCAACGCCGCGGCGCGCGCGAGCTGGTTCGCCTTACCGGTCACAAAATTCTCGAAATCGAACTCCGGAATCAGGCTCGAGCGCTCGACGTTCGCGGGACGCGGCGCCTTGCCGGCGCGCACGGGCGCAGCGGCCTTGGCGGGCTCGGGCGCCGCCGTTGGCGACGCGTCGAGCAAGAGCGCGACCCGGATCGGAGCGGAGTAGAACTCCGCGCTCATGGCCTCGATCCGAGGCAGGAAACGCTCCTTCACCCACTGCAGCACAAAGCGATTCGGAGCGAGCAGGCGCAACTCCCCCGAAGAGGCCCCGGTCGCGTCGACTTTCAGGGGCCGGATCCAGGTATTAAACTGTTGAGCGGGAAGCTCTTTTTCGAATCGGCTCAGGCAGGAGAGCCAGAAACCTTGCATGAGTTTTTCTGTGTTCTGGACAGAGGCGAAACCAAGGCTGAATTCTACCCGTTTCCCATGTAGTTATCCACAGGCGATCGCCTATCTGTTCTGATACGCCGCTGGCTCTGCGCGTTGACACGAGCGAGCGAAAAATCGTCTAATACAAAGTTCTGTCCGCCTTGAGGAAGACGTTTCATGAAACGCACTTTTCACCCCTCG
>DATDMW010000267.1:0-4894 GCA_036518595.1 Burkholderiales bacterium | reverse complement strand
GACATGGTCGGCGCGGTGCTCATCCTGGTCGCCATCGCGGCGCAGCTCATGAGACGCGAGGCGCGGCCGGCGAGCGCCTGAAGCGTAGAATCGCTCGCGTGAGCGATCGCGACAATTTCCAGGCGCGCATGCCGACGCCCTTCGGGGTGGTCGGCGTACGCACCGCCGGCGATGCGGTCGCCGAGATCGCGTACCTGCCGCGCTCGGCAGGGGCGCTCGCGCCGCGTAACGCGCTCGCCGAGCGCGCCTGCCGCCAGATCGAGCGCTACCTGGAGGATCCCCGGTTTCGCTGGGATCTCCCGCTCGCCCCGGCAGGGTCCGAGTTTCGCCGCCGGGTCTGGCGCGGCATCTCGGCGATTCCCGCGGGCGAGACGCGCAGCTACGGCGAGCTCGCGCGCAGCGTCGGCTCCGCCCCGCGCGCCGTCGGCCAGGCGTGCGGCGACAATCCCTTCCCGCTCGTCGTCCCGTGCCACCGCGTGGTGGCGGCGGATGGCCTGGGCGGATTCGCGCACAGCGGCGCGCGCTTCGAGCTCTCGGTCAAGCGCTGGCTGCTCGCGCACGAGGGGGCGCCGATCCAACATGCGTGACTGAGATGCGCGCCGAGGACGCCGCCCTCATCGACGAGTTCTGCGACGCGGTGTGGCTGCAGGACGGCCTCTCGCGCAACACCCTGGACGCGTACCGGCGCGATCTGCGGCTGCTTTCCAGCTGGCTCGCTGAGCGCCGGGGGCCGGCGCTGCTCGCGCTGACCGAAGCCGACCTCGGCCGCTATTTCGCGGACCGCTACGCCGCGGGCCGGATCCAACCTGCGCCGCACGGCCGCAAGGGCTTCAAATCGAGCACGCAGGCGAGGCTGCACTCGAGCCTGAAGCGCTTCTACCAGTTTCTCGCGCGCGACGGGCGCATCCGCGCCGACCCGACGCTCAAGCTCGACGCGCCGAAGAAGCCGCAGCGCTTCCCGAAGACGCTGACCGAGACCGACGTCGAGGCGCTCCTGGGCGAGCCCGACGCGGCGCAGCCGCTCGGCCTGCGCGACCGCGCGATGCTCGAGGTGCTGTACGCGAGCGGCCTGCGCGTGTCGGAGCTCGTGCGGCTGAAGCTCTCCGAGGTCAGCACCGACCAGGGCGTGGTGCGCGTTTTCGGCAAGGGCGCGAAGGAGCGCCTGGTCCCGCTCGGCGAGGAAGCGCTCGCGTGGCTCGCGCGCTGGGTCGCCGAAGGCCGTCCCGCGCTGCTCAAGCGGCGCGCGAGCGAGTTCGTGTTCGTCACCGGGCGCGGCGCCCCCATGACGCGCCAGGCGTTCTGGCACCTGCTCAAGAAGCGGGCCGCGCGCGCCATCCCCGGCAAGTCGCTGTCGCCGCACACGCTGCGCCACGCGTTCGCGACCCACCTGCTCAACCACGGCGCCGACCTGCGCGTGGTGCAGCTGCTGCTCGGCCACGCCGACATCTCGACGACCCAGATCTACACGCACGTCGCGCGCGAGCGCCTGAAGGCGCTGCACGCGAAGCATCATCCGCGCGCCTGAGCGCCGGCGCTCTCGTCAACCGCGCGTGCGCTCGATGCTGACCCCGACGCGCTTCGCGTCGCGCAGGATGCCGAGCTTGGCGATGCTCACCTTCACGCGCGGCGAGCCGAAGTCGTCGATCAGCAGCCGTGCGATCCGCTCGGCCAGGCTCTCGACCAGGCCGAAGCGCTCGGCCGCGAGCAGCGCGCGGATGCGCTCGACCGCGACGCCGTAGTCGATCGTGTCCTGCACGCGGCCGCTCGCGAACACCGCGTCGCCGGGCAGCGCGATCTCGAGGTCCAGCTCGATCGTCTGCGGCGCGATCTTCTCGTGCCGGTACAGGCCGATCCACGCCTCGAGCTTGAGCTCGCGAACGAATATGGTGTCCATGGGCGGAATGCAGGTATTCTAGAACGATGGTCGCCAGCGCGTCCGTCGTGATCGCCTACCTGATCGGCTCGCTCTCCTTCGCGGTCATCGTCTCGCGCGCCTTCGGCCTGCCGGACCCGCACACGTACGGCTCGGGCAACCCCGGCGCGACCAACGTGCTGCGCAGCGGCCGCAAGATCGCGGCGCTGCTCACGCTCGTCGGCGACGCGGGCAAGGGCTGGCTCGCGGTCTGGCTGGCGCTGCGCGTGCTGCCCGAGTACGGCGCGGACCAGCGCTGGGCGGCGGCGTGCGCGGTCGCCGTGTTCGTCGGACACCTGTTTCCCGTGTTTCACGGCTTCCGTGGCGGCAAGGGAGTCTCGACCGCGCTCGGCACCCTGCTCGCGATCGATCCGTGGCTCGGGCTCGGGACGCTCGCCACCTGGATCGTGATCGCGTTCTTCTTCCGCTATTCTTCGCTCGCGGCGCTGGTGTCGGCCGCGTTCGCGCCGTTCTACGCCTGGCTGATCTCGCTCGTGCATCCGCGTCTCGAGACCCTGATGCTCGCGGTGCTGCCGGCGGTGATCCTGATCTCGGCGCTGCTCGTCTGGCGGCACAAGTCGAACATCCTGAAGCTCGTCGCCGGTACCGAGAGCCGGATCGGCGAGAAGCGCGACGCGGGCTCGGCTCAGGACGCCGCGTAGCCGCCCGGCTCCGAGAGCTCCCAGCGCGGCCGAACGGTGAAGCCGTAGCCGGGCGAGACCGGGGCGAGCCCGGCCTCCAGGCGCAGCGCGGCGGCGAGCGCGATCATCGCGCCGTTGTCGGTGCAGAACTCGATCCTCGGGTAGAAGACGCGAAAGCCCGAGCGCGCGCTCTCCGCGCTCAGCCGCTCGCGCAGGCGCGCGTTGGCGCCGACGCCGCCCGCAACCACCAGGCGATCGAGCCCAGAGCGCTCGATCGCCGCGACACACTTGCCGACGAGGACGTCGACCACCGCTTCCTGGAACTCTGCCGCGATGTCGGCGCGCGCCTCGTCGGACATCCGCCCGTCGGGCGCGCGCTCCGCGTGCGCGAGCGCGACCGCGGTCTTCAGTCCGCTGAAGCTGAAATCGAGGTCGGGCCGGTCGAGCATCGGCCGCGGGAAGCGCACCCGCCCGGGCCGCCCGCGCGCCGCGAGCGCGGCGAGCGCCGGTCCTCCGGGATACGGCAGCCCGAGCAGCTTCGCGGTCTTGTCGAAGGCCTCGCCGGCGGCATCGTCGCGCGTCTCGCCGAGCAGCTCGTAGCGGCCGATGGCGCCGACGCGCATCAGCTGGGTGTGGCCGCCCGAGACCAGCAGGGCGAGGAACGGCAGCTCGGGCGCCTCGGCCGCGAGCAGCGGCGAGAGCAGGTGCGCCTCCAGGTGATGGACCGGCACCGCCGGGACGCCGAGCCCGCGCGCGAGCGCGCACGCGGCCGAGGCGCCCACGAGCAGCGCGCCCGCGAGGCCGGGGCCTTGCGTATACGCGACCGCGTCGAGCTCGCCGAGCGTCACGCCCGCCTGGGCCATCACCTTGCGTACGAGCGGCAGCAGGCGCCGGACGTGGTCGCGCGACGCGAGCTCGGGAACGACCCCGCCGTAGGCGTCGTGCAGTGCCACCTGAGAGTGCAGCGCGTGCGCGAGCAGCCCGCGCCGGCTGCTGTACACTGCGACACCCGTTTCGTCGCAGGACGTTTCGATCCCTAGAACCAGCATGATTTTAATAAGCTTTTCCGTGATCCATGTCAGTTCCTTGTCAGCCGCTGCTGCATAGAATGCCGGCCCTCATGCGCAACTTTAGCAAGCGCGTGCGGCGCTGGGTGGCGGGACTCGCGATGCTCGCCGCCTGCGTCGCCGCCCCGGCGCAGGACAACGTCATAGGACTCACCTTGCGCGACGCCGAGCAGCAGCTGGCCACAGGGAACCGCGACGTGCGGCTCGCGCGGCGCGCGCTCGAGGGCGCGCAGGCGAGCACCGTCTCGGCGGGCGCGCGTCCCAATCCCAACCTGAGCCTGGGCGTGTCGCAGATCAATCCCCAGGTCGGCGTCGGCGGCGGTCCCTATCGCGACAAGACGGTCGACTCCTCGGTCCGGGTCGACCAGCTCATCGAGCGCGGCGACAAGCGCGAGCTGCGCATCGCGCAGGCGCAGCGCTCCGAGGCCGCCGCGTCGCAGGACTACGCCGACGTGCTGCGCCAGCAGCTGCTCGCGCTGCGCTCGGCGTACTACGATCTCGCGTTCGCGCAGGACAAGTCGGCGATCTCGCGCGACAACATCGCGCTGTTCGAGCGCACCATCGAGGCCGCCGAGCTGCGCTACAAGGCGGGCGACATCGCGGCGGCGGACGTGTCGCGCCTGCGGGTGGACGCGCTGCGCGCGCAGAACGACGCGCGCTCCGCGGAAGCCGACCGGCGCCGCGCGCAGCTCGCGCTCGCCTACCTGATCGGCGCCGAAGCGCAGGCCGCGGGCCTGCGTGCGACCGACCCCTGGCCTGCGCCCGATTCGGTCGATCTCCCTCAGGTCACCGACGAGATGATCGATCGGCGCCCCGACGTGCGCGCCGCGCGCAGCCGCGTCGAAGCGGCCGCGGGGGCGCGCGATCTCGCGCGCAGCCTGCGCACCCGCGACGTCACCGTCGGGCTCTCGTACGACCACTACCCCGTGAACCCGGGCTTCGCCCAGGGCAGCGGGGCGGGCACCGGCAATACCTACGGGTTGTTCGTGTCGGTGCCGCTGTTCGCGCGCTACTACTACGAAGGCGAGATCCAGCGCGCCGAGTCGGACTACGGCGCGGCGCTCGACTCGCTGGACAAGACGCGGGCGCAGGCGCGGGGCGAGCTGAACCGCACGGCGTCCGACCTGCAGGCGGCGGCCGAGCGGCTCGCGCGCTACGACGGGTCGCTGCTGGCCGAGGCGCGCAAGGCCTCGGACTCCGCAGAGTACGCTTACAAGAACGGCGCGATCGGCGTGATGGACCTGCTCGACGCGCGCCGCACGCTGCGGGCGATC
>DATDMW010000266.1:0-17873 GCA_036518595.1 Burkholderiales bacterium | reverse complement strand
GAGCCCGAGGCCGTCCATCACGTAGCGCGCGAGCACGACGAAGCCCGAGCCCGACGCGCCCCAGGCGATCGGCTTGCCTTTGAGGTCGGCGATCGTCCGCGCCGGGCTGTCGGCGCGCACCGCGAACATGCCGAAGCTCGCGTACATCGCGTTGACGATGCGCAGCTCGGCCTTCGCCCGGCCGATGCCCGCGAGCGCCTCGTACGTCACCTCGCCCGTCGCGAGGCCGATGTCGATCTTCCCCGCCTCGAGCAGCGGGATGTTCTCGGTGCTGCCCCTGGTGTTGCGTGGCTCGATGGAGAGCGTCGGGTCCGTGTCGTTGATCGTCGACGCGTAGGCGTCGCCGTAGGCGGGAAAGCCGCCGCCGGGCGTCGCGGTGCCGAGGACGACGGCGGTCTTCTGCTGCGGCGCAATGGTCGGCATCGTTCTTCCCTCCGGAACACAGAGCGCGCGACTCTAGCACGCGGGTATGCGTGTTGCATAAAGCACGCGACCGGTCTAACGTTCTCCACGCCGGCAGTCGCCGGTCTCAGCAGAACAATCAACCAAGGAGACGACATGTCCCCCACGCTGTCTCGTCGCCTTTGCACTCCCCTGCTCGCGGGCCTCGCCGCGCTGCTCATCGCCGCTCCGCCCGCGCAGGCGCGCGTCACGCGCATCGTGATCGACCAGCCGGCGACGCCACTCTCCTCCACCGGCCAGACGATCGCGTACGAGCAGATCTCGGGGCGCGCCTTCGGCGAGCTCGATCCGGCCGATCCGCTGAACGCGATCATCCAGGACATCGATCTTGGCAAGGACCTGGACGGCAAGGTGCGCTACGTCGCCTCGTTCGTGCTCACCAAGCCGGTCGACATGTCGCAGGCGAGCGGCATGATGTGGCACGACGTTCCCAACCGCGGCACGCCGATCACGATCGTGGTCGCGGAGCGCAACTTGGGCGACGTCGGCCTGGCGAGCGCCTGGCAGGGCGACAATGCCGCCATCAACGCGAGCAACGGCACCGCGGTGCGCCCGACCATGCTGGTCGGCGGCCGCCACTTCGTCCAGGTGCCGGTGGCGAAGAACCCCGACGGCTCGACGGTCACCGGCCTGGTTTTCGGGCGCATCGTCAACCGCAGCGGCCTCGGCGCTCAGCCGCTCATCGTGCAAACGAATCCCGTGCCGTACCTGCCGTTCACGCAGGACACGGCGCAGGCGACGCTGGTCTCGCGCGATCACGAGACCATGGAAGGCGTGGTGACCGGCGAGACGCCGATCGCGTCAGCCGACTGGAAGTTCTGCGGCGGCGGCACGTTCGACGCGCCGCTGCCGCTCACGGCGCTGCCGGTGCAGATCTGCCTGAAGGGCGGCTTCGACGTGCACAAGCTCTACCAAGTCGTGTATACGGCGAAGGACCCGTATGTGCTCGGCGTGGGGTTCGCCGCCTGGCGCGACGTCGGCGACTTCTTCAAGTACGCGGCGCAGGACGACGTCGGCACCGCGAACCCGGTCGCCGGCCGGATCCGCTGGAGCATCGCCCGCGGCGTGTCGCAGTCGGGCAACTTCCTGCGCGGCTGGCTGCACCTCGGGTTCAACCAGGACGAGGCGCGCCGCCAGGTGCACGACGGCATGTGGCCGATCATCGCCGGCCGCCGCATCGCGCTGAACTTCCGCTGGGCGCAGCCCGACGGCGTGCTCGAGCTGTACCAGGCCGGCAGCGAAGGTCCGCAGTGGTGGGTGAAGTACGAGGACAAGGTGCGCGATCTGCCGAAGCGCGGCATCCTCGACCGCTGCCAGGACTCGAAGACCTGTCCGAAGGTGATCGAGCACTTCGGCTCGGCCGAGGTGTGGGCGCTCAAGCTCACGCCGGAGTGGGTCGGCACCGACGCGAAGAAGGACATCCGGCTGCCGGACAACGTGCGCCGCTATTACATCCCGAGCAGCACGCACGGCGGCGGCGCGGGCGGCTTCAACACCAGCCTGCCCGGCGTCGGCCTGCCGACCGTGGGCGCGAACTGCCCGGGCAACAACTACGGCACGGGCATCCTGCCCGCGAACCCGATGCCGCACACCGAGACGGTGAACGCGATCCGCGTGCATTTCCGCAACTGGGTGATGAAGAACGTCGACCCGCCGCCGAGCGTGTGGCCGCGGATGAATCCGAACGCGCACGAAGGGGACGACGACGACCACGGTCAGGGCGACCGCGGACCGCGCGCGCCGGACCTGGTCAACTCGAACCAGACCGCGATGGGCTTCCCGAAGATCCCGCCCGCGGCCGCGTTCCCGGGCTGGCGCGCGACCGCGCCCGAGGCGGGCTTCATCAACCCGGTGCTCGACTACGACTGGGGTCCGCAGTTCGACCCGAGCGACGCGACCGGCGTGCCGACCAACGTGCCGCCGCCGATCAAGCAGGTGATCCGGACGCTCGCGCCGCGCACCGACGCCGACGGCAACGAGCAGGGCGGCGTGCCGGTCGTGCTGCAGCTCGCACCGCTCGGCACCTATCTCGGCTGGAACATCACCGACGGGCGCAACCCGGCCTCGGCGGGCGGATTCCGTCCGTTCCACGCGGACCAGCTCTGCGACTACGTCGGCGGAATGATCCCGTTCGCGAAGACGAAGGCCCAGCGCCTGGCGACCGGAGACCCGCGCCCGTCGCTCGAGGAGCGCTATACCGATCACAACGGCTACGTCAACGCGGTGCGCGCGGCGGCCGCGAAGGCGGTCGCGGCGAAGTTCCTGCTGCAAGAGGACGCGGACAAGCTGATCCAGCAGGCGATCGACAGCGCGGTGCTGAATCCCTAGAGCGGCGCCGCCGTTTCGACTCTCGCCGGCGCGTTCCCGAACCGATAGGTCAGGAACACGCCGGCGTAATACTGCGTGCGATCCTCGGTGATCGGGCTGTCGACGGCGTCCCCCTGCAGCCGCGCGACCGCCGCGAAGGCGCTCGCGCTCCAGCGCGAGTCGATGCGCCAGATCGCGCCCGCGGAGAAGCGCGCGCTGTTCCAGCCGGCGCCCGCGTCGAACTGCGGCAGGCCCGAGCGCGCGCTCTGATCGGCGGTGACGCCGAAGAAGGTCTGCGTGTAGCGCCGGTCGGCCCAGGTCACGCCCGGTCCGGCGAACACGGTGACGCGCTCGGACGCCCGCGCGCGTGCCAGCACGTCGAGGCGGGCGAGCGTGCCCTGGTCGTGGCCGAGGATGTCGCTCGCGACGCGCAGCCGCGTCGTCACCGGGCCCGCGACGTACGCGGCGGAGACGAAGGCCGACGCGGTGCGGTCGACGTCGCCGAGGCCGGTGAGCCGCGGGTCGTCGGATTCCTTTCGGTGCCCGAGATCGGCCGAGAGCCCCGCGGCGAACCGCCAGTGCGGATCCGTGTACAGCCGCATGCCGATGCCGCCCGCGCTGCCCGCGGCCGGGTCGCCGCCGATGAAGAAACGCCCGTAGCTCAGGCTCGCGAGGACGACCGGCAGCGCGAGCGTGCGCTGCTTGTCGCTCCCCGGGAATTTCGGCGCGCTGAGGACGCCGGCGCCGACGGCGACGCGCCAGCGCGTTTCCGTCGTCGTCGCCGGATCTTCCTGCGCGATGGCAGCGACGGGAGCGACCGCGAGAGCGAGAACCGCGACGCGGCGCACGGCGCTCATTCCGCGCGCGCGCCCGAGGCCCGGATGACGCGTCCCCATTTCGCAGCCTCGTCGCGCATGAAGGCGGCGAGCTCCTCGGGCGTGCTGCCGACCGGGTCGGCGCCCTGCGCGAGAAGCGTCTTGTACACCTCGTGCTCCTCGACGCTCGCGACCAGCGTGCGATTGAGCTTCACGATCACGTCCTTCGGCACGCCGGCCGGGGCGACGACCGCGTGCCAGGACCCGCCGAGCACCGCGGGCTGTCCCGCCTCGGGCATCGTCGGCACCTGCGGCAGCAGCGGCGAGCGCTGCTCGGCTGTGATCGCGAGCGCCTTCAGGCGTCCGGCCTTCACGTGCGGCAGGAAGGCGGGGATGGTGTTGAACGCGATCTGCACCTTGCCCGCCATCATCTCGGGCAGCGCCTGCGCGACGCCCTTGTAGGGCACGTGCACGATGTCGATGCCGGCCGCGCTCTTGAACAGCTCGGCGATGAGATGCAGCCCCGAGCCGACGCCGGTCGAGCCGAAGTTGATCTCGCCGGGGTGCGCCTTCGCGTACGCGACCAGCTCGGGGACGGAATCCGCCTTCAGCTGCGGACTCGCGAACAGCACGAACGGCAGCGTCGCGACCAGCGACACCGGCGCGAAATCCTTCGCCACGTCGTAGCCGAGCTTCTTGTACAGGGAGGGCCCGATCGCGAGCGGCCCGACGTTGCCCCAGAGCAGCGTGTAGCCGTCGGGCGCGGACTTCGCCACGGCCTCGCTGCCGATCGTGCCGCCCGCGCCGCCGCGGTTGTCGACCACGACCTGCGCGCCGAGCGCCGACGACCACGACTGCGACACGAGCCGCGCGGTCGCGTCCACCGACTCGCCGGCCGGGAACGGGACCACGAGACGCACCGGCTTCGACGGATACCCCTGCGCGAAGCTCGATGCGGCGAGCAGGCACAGAACGGCGGCGGCCGCAGTCATCCTGAGCGAAGCGAAGGATCTGCTTTTCATAACGTCTCCGAAAGCCAGTCCGCGATGAAATCGATCCCCTGCTGCCGGTCGTCGACCTGGCAGTGCTCGGCGCCGCCCTCGTCGGCGGTGAAGATCCTGAGCTTCTTCTTCCCGGTCCGCAGCGCCGCGTACAGCTGGTGCGCGGCCTCGACCGGGACGACGCGGTCGTCCTGGCCGTGCGTGATCAGCACCGGGCATTCGATGCGCCCGGCGACGCCGGCGAGCGAGAAGCGCTTCGCGCGCTCGAGCGCCTCGTCCGAGTCGCTCAACCCGAGGATCCACTGGAACTGGAAATTGGATTGCGCGCTCTTCTTCGGATCGTCCCTGAGCTGCGCCTTGATCCGCGCCTGCCACGCGTGCAGGTCCCAGTGCAGCGCGCCCAGGCACACGCACGCCGCATAGCGCGGCTCGAACGCGGCGATGCGCGGCGCGTAGTAGCCGCCGAAGCTGTAGCCCATGATCGCGACGCGCCTCGCGTCGACGTCGCGGCGCGCGGCGACGAACTCGTACGCGGCGATGCCCGCCGCCTCGTAGTCGTGGCGCGCGTGGAGCTGGCGCAGCCGCAGCGACTCGCCCTGCCCGGGGCCGTCGATCGCGAGCGTGTGGAAGCCGCGCTTCGCGAACTCCAGGCCCGCGAACAGGACGCTCATCTCCTTGCAGTTGTCCATGCCGTCGAAGAGCACGACCGTCGGCGCGCGGCCGAGCGCGTTCTCCGAGCGCATGAAATACGCGGGCAGCGACTGCCCTTCGTACGGCACCTCGACCGTCTCGATCTCGGGATGCCGCAGCGCCAGGCCCTCGCGGTAGCAGCGCAGCGCCTGCTTGTAGATCGCGAGCTTGCGCTCGCCGGGCGGCACGAAGCGCTCGCCGGTGTAGTAGTAGTTGCCCGCGCGCAGGTAGTGGCGGCCGGCGGTCGCGTCGCGCCCCTCGGCGGCCGCGGCGTCGGCGAGGCGCTCGTTCTTCTCGGCCATCGCGCCCCACTCCTGCCACCACGCGTCCGGGTCGGTGGGCCCGCGCGCCGCGAGGCGCTCGCACACGCGCTCGATCTCCCCGAGCGCGACCGCGCCGTAAGGCGCCATGCCGCGGCACACGAGGGTCGCGTTCGACCACATGAAGTTGCCGGGGAAGGGATCGGTCCAGGCGCGTGCCATCGGGAGCTTCGGCCCTAGTCGGCGCCCGCGCGTCGCGCGCGCACGTCGAAGCGCAGGTCGAGCCGGTCGCGCACGGCGACGGCTCCGCCGAGGACCGAGTACGGCGTGATGCCGAAGGCGCTCTGGTCGAAGGAGAGGCGCCCGCTCGCCTCGACGCGCTCGGCGTCCGCGTCCACTTTCGCCGGGACGTCGAACGAGCGCGTCGTCCCGTGCAGCGTGATCGACAACCGCAGCGCCCGGTCGCCGTCCTTCACGGTCGCGTGCACCAGGGCGTAGGGGAACCTGTCGACCTCGAGCACCTTGTCGCGCATGTTGGCGCGCGTGCCCGCGACGTCGGTCTCGGAAGGCTGCGTCTCGAATCCCGATTCCTGGCGCAGCTCGGGCTCGTCGACCGTCAGCGCGTCGAGCGCCACGTAGAGGTCGGCGCGGCCCTCCTCCGGCGCGATCCAGCCGCGCAGGTTGCGGCTGGCGACGACGTGGTCGTGGCCGAGGTTGGCGAATTTCCCCGCGCGGCGCACTTCGATGACGACGACCGATTCCTTCGGATCGACGCGGTAGACGGGCTTGCCCGCCGCGAGCAGCTCGCGGTAGTGCGACTCGGGAAAGTCCTTCGGCGCTTCCGCCGGCGCCTTCGCGGGCTCGCGCACCGGCGAGGGCGCGCAGCCCGCCAGCACGAGCACGACCGCCGCGACGAGGATCCGGCGCATCAGCCGCCCTTCGCCATCCGGACCTTGAACCGGACCTTGACATCGGCGCCGATGGTGTCGCTCGACGCCCATTCGCCGGCGCCGATGCCGAAGGCGCCGCGCTTCACCGTGAACTCGCCTTCCATCGTCGCGCCGTCGCCCGAGGGCGTCCATGCGAACGGCACGTCGACCGGCTGCTTCGCGCCTTTCAGCGCGAGCGTGCCGCGCGCGATCCAGCGGTTGCCCTCGCGGCGGATCTCGCTCGAATGGAACTCCGCCTTCGGGTGCGCGGCCATGTCGAACCAGTCCTTGCCGCGGATCTCGCGGTTGACGTCGGCCACGCCCATGTCGGCGCTCGCCGTCTGGATGACGACGTCGAGGCTGCCGCCGCCCTTCTGCGGGTCGAAGCCCTTGAGGCGCGCGTCGAACTGCTTGAACTCGCCGGGGACAGGCGTCTTCTCGAAGCTCGCGACAATCTCGAGCTTGCTTCCGGCCGGGACCGACTTCCAGTCGGCGGCGTGCGCGGCCGCGGCCGCCGCGAGGAGCGCGACGAGCGCCAGGGCCTTGTTCATTGCATTCTCCACGGCAGCATGCGCGCGAGCACGTCGTCGCGCTTCACGAAATGGTGGCGCAGCGCCGCGCCGATGTGCGCGACGAGCACGAGCGCGAGCAGCACGAACAGCCCGCGGTGCACCCAGGCGAGATCGTCCGCGAGCGCCTTGTCGGGCGCGACGATCGGCGGCAGCGGCACGAGGTAGAAGACGCGGAACGGGATGTTCGCGGCCGAATTGACGAGCCAGCCCGTGACCGGCAGCGCGACCATCAGCAGATAGAGCAGCGCGTGGCTCGCGTGCGCCGCGGCGCGCTCCCACGCGGGCATGTCGGCGGGCAGCGCCGGCGCGCGGCCCGCGAGCCGCCACGCCAGCCGCAGCGCGAGCAGCGCGAGGATCAGCATCCCGATCGATTTGTGCCAGAAGAACAGCCGGATCTGCGTCGGCGACAAGTGCCAGTTCGCCGCCATCAGGCCGAGCGCGATCTGGACGAAGATCAGCACGGCCATCACCCAGTGGAACGCCTTGGCGAGACCGTCCCAGGACACAGGCCGCACGCGATTTCCTTTCCGGGGGACGCCGCCGATTGTAGCCGCAAAAAAAGAAAGGGGCCCGTTCGGGCCCCTCGACGGCGCTCGTCCGCCGCTTCAGAACTGCGCGGGCAGCGGCTCGATCTCCTTCGCCTGGTTCGCCACCTGGGCCGGGAGATAGCCGGCCTCGACGGACGCGGCGCTCGCCACGGCGGCCGAGGACGCCGAGCCCGCCGGCACCATCATGGCCACGACGCAGATGCCGCCGACCGCGATCGCGGCGGCAAGCAGGGTGTCGACGACGGGATTTTCGCGCTTGCTCATTGCGGTCTCCTCCTTGTCTTTCGGGCGGCGGGGATCGCCTCCCGACGGAGACCACTTTAGGATCGGCTGACCTTCGCGCTCGCCGTCGCGCGCCACTCGCGCGCCGTGCGGTCCGGCGCCGCGGCCCTGTGCCGTATTACCAGGGCTACCAGTGCGCCGGCAGCCGCTTGTGGATCGTGATCTGCCGGGCGTCGACGGAGATGTAGCCGCCCGCGGTGAGGTCGCGGACGATGCGGTTCACCATCTCGCGCGAGCCGCCGATGCGCGCGGCGATGTCGGTCTGCGTCAGGCGCTCGGGCACCACGCGGATGCCGTCGCGCTCGACCGCGCTCTCGTCGACGAACTTGGCGAAGCGGCCGTACACGTCCTTCAGCGCGAGGTCGCTCACCTGCTTGACCAGGCTGCGCGTCTTGGCGATGAGGAGGTGGATCATGTGGAGCGCGAACGTGGGGTTGCTCTCGAGCAGCCCCTGGAGATCGCTCATCGGGATCACGAAGCAGCGGCAGGGCTCCATCGCCATGACCGAGGCGGAGCGCTTGCCGCCGTCGATCACGAGCTCGCCGAAGTAGCTGCCCTCGCGCGAGGTGCTGAGCACCGCTTCCTTGCCGTCCTCGTCGCTCACGAACACCTTGACCCGCCCGGCGAGCAGGACGTAGAGCGAATCGGTCTCGTCGCCCTCGTTGATGATCACCGCGTTCTTGGGATACGCGCGCACGTTGCCGTGGGGCGCGAGCTTGCGCAGATCGTCTTCGCCGAGACGGGCCAGGGGTCCGATCCCCTGGGAGACGTACTGGGACTCCTGCGACATGGCGCTCTCCCCCATGACAGACGCGCGAAGCGGATTATGCCTCAGTCCTGCAGGTCGATCGTGCGCGCCTTGACCTCGCGCTCGTCGTCGCCGCGGCGCACCGTCAGCGTCACTTCCTTGCCGATCCCGACGTCGTCGAGCATCGCGGCGAAGTCCGACAGCGTCGCGACCGGCTTGCCGTCGAGCGCGACGATCACGTCGCCGACGCGGCGGCGGCGCAGGTCCCAGGGCTGGATTCCGGCCTTCTGCGCGGGCGAGCCGCGCGCGACGCCGAGCACCATCACGCCCTGGACGCCGAGCTGCGACGCGATGCGCTCGTCGGCCGCGGCGATCCCGATCCCGGGACGCGGCGCGCGGCCGGTCCGGATGATCTCCGGCACGACGCGCTTGACCAGGTCGACCGGGATCGCGAAGCCGATGCCGGCCGACGTCCCGGATTCGGAATAGATCGCGCTGTTCACGCCGATCAGCCGCCCCGAGCTGTCGAGGAGCGGCCCGCCCGAGTTCCCCGGGTTGATCGCGGCGTCGGTCTGGATCACGCCGCGCACCTCGCGCCCGCGCGACGTCGGCAGGCGCCGCTCAAGCGCGCTGACGATCCCCGTGGTCAGCGTGCGCGACAGCCCGAACGGGTTGCCGATGGCGAAGGTCGACTGCCCCACCTGCAGCGTCTTCGAGTCGCCGACGGGGAGCGGCCGCAGCCCCTTGGGCACCTCCGAAAGGCGCACCACCGCGATGTCGTAATCGGGCGAGCCGCCGATCACCTTCGCCGGGATCGGGTCGCCGACGTCGAGCTGCACGTATACGGTGTCGGCGTCCTCGATCACGTGGAAATTGGTGACGATGTGGCCATCGGTGTCCCAGACGAAGCCCGAGCCCGCGCCCTGCGCCAGCTCGACGCCGGAGAGCGGATCGAAGCGGCGCGCCTCGGTCGTGATGTACGCGACCGACGGAGCGGCGGCCTTGAAGAGCCCGGTCACGCTCTTCTCCCAGTCGGAGAGCCGGCCCTGCGCCACCACCGGCGGCTCCTGCGCCGGCGGCGCCGGGGCGACCGCGGCCGGGGCGGCCGCCGTCGCGGGCTCGTCGTTGGCGGCCTGGCGGTACAGGCGCGCGCCCATCCAGACGACGACGAACACCACCGCGGTGAGCAGGACGACCTTCGCGATGCGCGTCACGGGCGTCCCCGGGTCACGCGGGCCGCGGCGTCACGTGGCCGCACTTCGCGCAGCTGCGGTGCGAATCGTCGGCGTAGAACTCCTCGTAGACGCGCGACACCGGGTCCTCGCGGTAGTCGGCGACGTGGCGCACCGCCTGGTACAGCTCCGCGCCGCAGCGCGCGCAGTACCAGAAGAAGCGGTCCTTCTCCTCGGGCCGGCGCTTGCGCTCGAGCACGAGCAGGAAGGCGTCGGGCGAGAATCGCGGCGAGTGCTTCACGCCCGCCGGGCAGTAGATGATCTCGCCCTCGCGGATGACGGCGACCTTCTCCTCGCCCCCGGGCGTGAGGTAGTGCAGGTTCATCTCGCCCTTGATCATGTACATGACCTCGTCGCTCGGGTCGGCGTGGAACTCGCTTCGGCCTTTGCGGCCGCGCGCGACGAAGGCGATGGTGTCCGGCGCCTGCCACAGGATGCTCACCGGCTTCACGCCGTGCTTGAGGGTCTCCGAGACTTCGGCGAGGTTGACTGCTTTGAGCTCGGTCATCGGGGGTGTCTCCGGGAGGCGTCATATTAATCCGGATGACGGAGCGGCGCGAAGGCTGCTAGAGTTTCCGAACCCATGAGCACCGAGACCTTCGACTACGTCATCGTCGGCGGCGGCACCGCCGGCTGCGTGCTCGCCAACCGCCTCTCGGCCGATCCCGACGTGCGCGTGCTGCTGCTCGAGGCGGGCGGGCGCGACGACTGGCGCTGGATCCACATCCCGATCGGCTACATCTACTGCATCGGCAATCCGCGCACCGACTGGTGCTTCAAGACCGAGGCCTGCGACGGGCTGAACGGCCGCTCGATCCTGTACGCGCGCGGGCGCGTGCTCGGCGGCTGCTCGTCGATCAACGCGATGATCTACATGCGCGGCCAGAAGCGCGACTACGACGAGTGGGCGAAGCTGGCGGGCGACCCGTCGTGGTCCTGGGAGAGCGTGCTGCCGGTGTTCCGCCGGTCCGAGGACCACTGGCGCGGCGCCTCGGTGTGGCACGGCTCGGGCGGCGAGTGGCGAGTCGAGCAGCAGCGCCTCTCGTGGGAGATCCTCGACGCCTTCCAGGCCGCGGCCGAGGAGTGCGGCATCCCGCGCACCGAGGACTTCAACCGCGGCGACAACGAGGGCAGCGGCAAATTCGAGGTGAACCAGCGCCGCGGCGTGCGCGTGTCCGCGGCCAAGGCCTTCCTGCGGCCGGCGATGCAGCGGCCGAACCTCGAGGTGCGCACCGACTCCACGGTGCAGTACCTGCGCATGGACGGCAGGCGGGTCACGGGCGTCGCGTACCTGCGCGGCGGGGATCAGCAGTATGCCGAGGCGCGCGCCGAGACCATCCTCGCCGCGGGCGCGATCGGCAGCCCGCAGGTGCTGCAGCTCTCGGGCATCGGCCCGGCGGGACTGCTCGGCGCGCACGGCATCCCGGTGCGCCACGAGCTGCCCGGGATCGGCGAGAACCTGCAGGACCACCTGCAGCTGCGCATGGCCTTCAAGGTGAGCAACGCGCGCACGGCGAACGAGCTCGTGCACAGCTGGACCGGCAAGGCCCGGATGGCGCTCGAGTACGCGATCTTCCGCTCCGGCCCGCTGTCCATGGCGCCGTCGCAGCTCGGCGTCTTCACGCGCTCCTCGCGCGAGCACGCGACCCCCAACCTCGAGTACCACGTGCAGCCGCTCTCGCTCGAGCGCTTCGGCGAGGAGCTGCACGAGTTCCCCGCCATCACCGCGTCGGTCGCGAACCTGCGCCCGACGAGCCGCGGCTGGGTGCGGATCGCGAGCGCCGACCCGCGCGCCGCGCCCGCCATCAACCCGCATTACCTGTCGACGCCCGAGGACCGCAAGGTCGCGGCCGACGCGCTGCGGCTCACGCGCCGCATCGCGCGCGCGAAGGCGCTCGAGCGCTTCGCGCCCGAGGAGTTCATGCCGGGACGCCAGCACGACAGCGACGAGGAGCTGGCGCGCGCCGCGGGCGACGTCGGCACGACCATCTTCCACCCGGTCGGCACCTGCCGCATGGGGCCGGCGTCGGACCGCGCCAGCGTCGTCGACGCGCGCCTGCGCGTGCACGGCATCGGCGGCCTGCGCGTGATCGACGCGTCGATCATGCCCACGATCACCTCGGGGAACACCAACTCGCCCACCGTCATGATCGCCGAGCGCGGCGCCGAGATGATCCTCGCCGACCGCAAGGCGGCGGCGCGGCGCGAGCAGGTCGCGCGGAGCCCGGCATGACGCCCCTCGACAGGCCGCTCAAGCGCGAGCTCGACATCGGCGGCGTCAAGTACACGCTGACGCTCGGGCCGGAGGGCCTGAAGCTCACGCCCAAGGGCGCGCGCAAGGGCATCGAGATCTCGTGGCACTCCCTCGTCAGCGGCGACGCGGCCCTGGCCGCAGCGCTGAACGCTTCGATCTCACAAAACAAGGATACGAAATGAAGATCTGCTACTTCGACGATTTCAGGCTCGGGATCGTCAAAGGCGACGCCGTCGTCGACGTCTCGAAGGCCGTGAAGAGTGTTCCGCACACGGGGCCGCACGACCTGATCTCTGCGCTGATCGCCGACTTTCCGAAATATCGCGCGAAGCTCGAGAAGGCGGCCGCGGCGGGGCGCGGCATCCCGCTGAAGAAGGTGCGCCTGCGCTCGCCGCTGCCGAGGCCGGTCAACATCGACTGCATGGCGGTGAACTACATGGAGGACGGCACGCGCTCCGAGCCCGCGCCGATCAACGCCTTCCACAAGTCGCCGGGCGCGGTGATCGGCGACGGCGACACCATGGTCCTGCCCGACGTGCCGGCGTCGATCTTCGAAGGCGAGGCCGAGCTCGCGCTGGTCATCGGCCGGCGCGCGAGCCACGTGAAGGCCGCGCAGGCGATGAAGCATGTCTTCGGCTATACCTGCTTCATCGACGGCTCGGCGCGCGACCTGCCGCCCGCGGGCAACACCTTCTACCAGATGAAGTCGCGCGACACGTTCGCGCCCATGGGGCCGTTCATCGTGACCGCGGACGAGATCCGAGATCCGCACAAGCTGCAGATCCGGCTCTGGGTGAACGGGACGCTCAAGCAGGACTTCAATACGAGCGACATGGCGCACAGGATCCCGCGCTGCATCGAGTGGGTGTCGTCGATCCACGCGCTCGAGCCGGGCGACGTGCTCGCGACCGGCACCAACCATCGCGGCCTGTCCGCCTTTCAGGACGGCGACCGCATCGAGCTCGAGGTGGAGAAGGTCGGGCGCCTGCGCGTCAAGGTGAGGGACCGGCTGAAGCGCACCTGGTCGCGCGACACGCGCCTCGAGTGCGAGCAGAAAGGCATCAAGGGGCGGGCGCCTCAGCTCTCGGGAAAGTACGCCCCGGCGCGCTCCCCGGCTCCCGCGCCGGCGGCGTAGCGCACAGCGGCAGCCGCACGCGGAACTCGCTGCCGCGGTCGCGCCCGGCGCTGCGCGCCTCGATGCCGCCGCCGTGCAGCTCGACCAGGTCGCGCACGACCGAGAGGCCGATCCCCATGCCGCCCGCCGCGCGCGCCCTCGCCTCGTCGGAGCGCGCGAAGGGCTCGAACACGCGCTCGAGCATGCTCTCCGGGATGCCGATGCCGTCGTCGCGGACCACGATGAGCGCCGCGTCGCCGTCTCGCTCGGCCGAGACCGCGACGTGCCCGCCCGGCGGCGTGTACTTGACCGCGTTGTCGAGCAGATTCACGACCACCTGCGTGAGGCGCGTGAGGTCGCCCTCGACCCAGAGCGGCTGGCGCGGCAAGGCCACGGCGAGCTCGTGCCGCTGCGCCTGCGCGGGCGGGCGGCAGACCTCGACCGCGTCGGCGACGATGCGCGACACCGCGAGCGGCTCGCGGCGCAGCTCCATGTTCCCGCGCACGATGCGCGACACGTCGAGCAGATCGTCGACGAGGCGCGCGAGGTTCTTCACCTGCCGGTCGATGATGCCGCGCGCCCAGCGCAGCTCCCGGTCGGGCAGGTCCTTGAGCTCGAGCACCTCGAGGACGTTGCGGATCGGCGCGAGCGGATGCTTGAGCTCGTGCGCGACGGTCGCGAGGAAGACGTCCTTGCGCTTGTCGGCCTCGCGCAGCTTCTCCTCGAGGCGCTTGCGCCGCGCGACCTCGCGCTCCAGGCGCCGCCGCGCCGAGCGCATGC
This sequence comes from Burkholderiales bacterium, assembly GCA_036518595.1. Lineage (GTDB taxonomy): Bacteria > Pseudomonadota > Gammaproteobacteria > Burkholderiales > SG8-39 > VBDM01. The sequence goes on along the minus strand of DATDMW010000266.1, from coordinate 3,879 downwards.
CGCCGCCGAAGCCGATGATGATCAGGCACGAGAGCGTGTACAGCGCGAGCCGCAGCGGATCGGGCGGAGCGCTCACGAACGCGGTATGCACCGGCTGCACGAAGAAGTACTCGGCGGCGACGTAGCCGCCGATCATCGCCGCGAGCGCGGGCCCGTAGCCGCCGATGAGCACCACCACCGCGACCGCGGCGTACAGCGTCGAGAACGGCACCGAGCCGCCGAGCAGAGGCTCGAGCGTGTCGCGCAGCACCAGCGCCACGGCCGTCGCCACGAACGCGCCGGCCCAGCGCAGCACCCGGTCGCGCCAGACGGAAGATTCCATGGAGATGACCATGTTACGACGGCGCGCCTTATGCAAACCTTAAGGGCAGCGGCGGCTGCGCAACTTCCCTAATATAATCAGTCACGGAGGAAACGCCCCCGATGAAGCGCGTCGTCGCCCTGTTTTTCGCCCTCGTATCCGCAGCGCTCGCCCCGCCCGCGCTTTCCGACACGTTCCCGTCGAGGCCGGTCCGGCTGGTGGTGCCCTTCCCGCCGGGCGGCCCGCTCGACATCTCCGGGCGGCTGATCGGCCAGCACCTGTCGGAGCGCTGGCGCGAGCCCGTGGTGATCGAGAACAAGCCCGGCAGCACCATCGGCCCGGAGTCCGTGGTGAAGAGCGCGCCCGACGGCTACACGCTGATGATCATCAGCTCGACGCCGCTGGTCACGCTGCCGCAGATGCAGAAGGTGCCCTACGACGTGCTCCACGACCTGACCGGCGTGACGCAGACGACGCTGCTCACTTACGCGCTCGTGGTGAACCCCGCGTCGGGCATCAAGTCGATCGACGACCTCATCGGGCGCGCGAAGCGCTCGCCCGGCAAGCTGAACTACGCGAGCGCGGGCAACGGCTCGGGACAGCATCTCTACATGGAGCTGCTCAAGTCGGCCGCGGGCATCGATCTCACGCACATTCCCTTCAAGGGCGCGGCGCCCGCGCTGCAGGCCGTGATGGCGGGCGAGATCCCGATGATGCTCGACGTGACGGTCTCGACGGTGCCGCTGGTCAAGTCGGGCAAGGCGCGCGCGGTCCTGGTGACCGGATCGGAGCCGCTCGAGCAGCTGCCGGGCGCGGTTCCCTTCGACCGGCTCTTCCCCGGCCTCGGCATCGGCAGCTGGCACGGCATCTTCGCGCCGGGGGCGACGCCGAAGCCGGTGCTCGAGCAGATCGCGTCGGACATTCGCGAGGTGCTGAAGCTGCCCGCGGTCGGCGAGCGCTTCCGGCAGCTCGGCGTCGAGCCCTCGGGCCTCTCGGGCGACGAATTCAACGCCGTGGTGCGGCGCGACTACGAGCGCTGGGGCGAGATCATCGGCAGGAATCATTTGAGGGCCGACTGATGTTGCGACGGCTGCTTCTCGGTGCCCTGATCTTTGCGTCGTGCGCGGCTTCCGCACAGCAGTGGCCCTCGAAGCCGATCCACGTCGTCGTCCCGAACACCGCCGGCTCGGTCGGCGAGGTGCTGCTGCGCGCGATCGCCCCGCAGGTGGAGTCGAAGCTCGGCCAGCGCCTGCTGGTCGACAACAAGCCGGGCGCGGCCGGCAACATCGGCACCGCCGAGGTCGCGCGCGCGGCGCCCGACGGCTACACGCTGCTGCTCGCGCCGACGGCGAACTACGCGGTGAACCAGCACCTGTTCCCGAACCTCGGCTTCGACCCGCTCGCGGCGCTCGAGCCGATTGCGATGCTCGCCGAGGCGCCGCTGCTCGCGGTGATCAATGCCGAGGTCCCGGCGCGCTCGTTGAAGGAGCTCGAGCAAACCGTGCGCGCGAATCCCGGCAAGCTCAATTACGGCGCGCCCGGCACCGGGTCGCCGTCGCACCTCACGGGCGCGCTGTTCTCGCAGCTCACCGGCAACGCCATGGTCTACGTGCCGTACAAGGGCATCGCGCCGATGGTGCAGGCGCTGCTCGCGAACGACATCCAGGTCACCTTCCCGACCATCACGACCGTGCTCGGCGCGCTCAAGACCGGCCGCGTGCGCGTGCTCGCGGTGATGGGACGCGAGCGGCTGCCCGAGCTGCCCGATGTCCCGACGACGGTCGAGGCCGGGTTCCCGGACCTCGTCTTCGGCAACTGGTGGGTGCTGTCCGCGCCGCGCGGCACCGACGCGCGCACGGTCGAGCGCCTCGCGCGCGAGGTCGATGCCGCGCTCGCCGATCCGGCGGTGCGCAAGCGCATCCGCGACGCCGGGCACCTGCCCACCGGCCTGTCTCGCGCCGACACCGCGGCGTTCCTGCGCTCGGAGTCGGCGCGCTACAAGAAGATCGTCGAGACCGGCCGCATCAAGCCGGAGCTCTAGCCATGTCGCCGTCGTCCCGGGCCTTGCGCGAGGAGCGCCGTGCGCGCATCGACGCAGCGCTCGCCGAGGCGGGCCTGGATGCGCTCGTCGTCGCCGGCGACCCCTGGCGCAGCGACTACCTGCGCTACGCGGTCGACGCGACGCCGCTCGAGGGCCGGGCGATCGCGATCCTCGAGCGCGGCGGCGCGGCGCGCCTGTTCGTCGACTCGCCGGCGGAAGGCGCGCGCTTCGCCCGGGAGCTGCCCGACGTCGCGGTGAGCGCCTCGCGCTCGGCGATCACCGAGGCGGAGCGCGCGATCGGCGCGCTGATCGTGAAGCGCGTCGCCCTGGCGCCGCTCGCGGCCGTGCCCTGCCGCCTCGCAAAAGGACCGTTCCGCAAGACGATCGCCGAAGGCACGGCGCTGCTCGACCGCCTGATGCTGGTGAAATCGCCGCGCGAGATCGACGCGGTGCGCAAGGCCGCGGCGCTCGCCGACGAGGGCTATCGCGTGTTCCGCGAGGCCGCTCGCGCGGGCCGCGCCGAGTACGAGCCGGTGGCCGAGGTCGAGGCGTTCTTCCGCTCGCGCGGCTGCCCGGAGAATTTCCAGATCCTCGCGTCGGGCGGGCGCGAGGTGCGCGGCATGCATCCCCCGGGCGAGCGGCGCCTCCGGGAAGGCGACCTCGTCACCACCGAGCTCACGCCCTGCGTCGACGGGTACTACGCGCAGATCTGCCGCACCCTCGTGATCGGGCGCGCGAGCGGGGAGCAGCGGCGCGCCTTCGCCGTCTACGACGAGGCGCTGCGGGCGGGGCTCGCCGCGCTCGCGCCCGGCGCCACCGCGGGCGACGTGGCGCGCGCGGAGAACGGGATCTTCCGCCGCGAGGGCCTGGGCGACTACGTCACCTCCGAGTACACGCGCGTGCGCGGCCACGGCCTCGGCCTCTACGTCGACTCGCGTCCGATGCTGCTCGAGGACGTCGCGCTCGAGTTCCGGCCGGGAATGACGCTGATCGTGCACCCCAACACCTATCACCCGGAGGTCGGCTACTTCGTGCACGGCGACAGCGCCGTGGTCACCGAGAGCGGATGCGAGGTGCTGACGCGCACGGCTCGCGCGTTGTTCGAGGTTCCCGCGTGAGGCACGGCCTGATCGCGTGGTCGCGCGACGAGGTGCCGCCCTCGGCGCTCGACGCGCGCGTGGCGAAGCTGCAGGCGGCGATGAACAAGCAGGCGCTCGACTGCGTGCTCGTCTACACCTCGTTCGCGCGCCCCGCGGCCGTCGCCTGGCTCACGCATTTCGTGCCGTACTGGAACGACGCGCTGCTCGCGGTGTTCGCGTCGGGCGCGCCGGTGCTGCTCACCGCGTTCTCCAAGCGCATGAGCGCGTGGATCGAGGAGACCTGCCACGTCGGCGAGGTGCGCGCCGCACCGGACCTCGGCAAGGCCGCCGCCGCGCTGCTCGCGGAGAAGCGCATCGCGCTCGTCGGCGTGGTCGAGCTCGCCGCGCTGCCGTGGCGCATCGCCGAGCCGATGCAGGAGAGGGACCGTGCCGACGCC